>CAZLEC010000062.1:0-12576 GCA_964558245.1 uncultured Burkholderiales bacterium
CGTCGTACCAGCCGGTGCGGGGCGTCTACGACGAGATGCTCGACGCCCACGGCGTGGCGCGCGAGCACTGGGCGCACGCAGGCGCCGTGTTCGACGACCTCGGCCTCGACGAGCTCCTCGAGCGTCGCTCGAAAGCGCGCCGCCTGCTCGACGACGACGGCGTCACGTACAACATCTACAGCGACAACGCGCTCGTCCCGATGTCGGCGGCCGCGCCGTGGGGTCTGGATCCGGTTCCGGTGCTGCTCGCCAGCGAGGAGTGGGCCGCGATCGAGCTCGGCGTGATCCAACGCGCCGAGCTGCTCAACCTCGTGTTGACCGACCTCTACGGACCTCGCCAGCTCCTGCGGCGTGGGCTCCTTCCCGTCGAGCTCGTCCTCGGGCATCCCGGCTTTCTCCGCCAGTGCGACCAGATCCGCGTCCCGGGCGAGCAGCAACTCATCACGACGGCTGTCGACCTCGCGCGCGATGCCGACGGTCGCTGCACCGTGTTGGCCGACCACTCGCAGGCCCCGTCGGGCGCGGGCTACGCGCTCGAGAACCGTGTCGTCGTTTCGCGCGTGTTCCCGAGCCTCTACCGCGATTCGCAAGTGCACCGGCTCGCCCCGTTCTTCCGGACGTTGCGATCGACGCTCGAGGAGGTCGCTCCGCCCGGCGTCGACGATCCTCGCATCGTGCTCCTGAGCCCGGGGCCATGGAGCGAGACCGCATTCGAGCACGCGTACCTCGCGTCGCATCTCGGCTATCCGCTCGTCGAGGGCGCCGACCTCACGGTGCGCGACGGCCGCGTGTGGCTGCGTTCGCTCGGCCGCCTCGAGCGCGTCGACGTGATCCTCCGGCGGACCGACGCGTGGTTCTGCGATCCCCTCGAGTTGCGTCCCGATTCCAAGCTCGGCGTTCCCGGTCTGGTCGAGGCCGCGCGCGTCGGCGGCGTGTCCATCGTCAACACGCTCGGCAGCGGCGTGTTGGAGAACCCGGGCCTCGCGCCGTATCTCCCGCGGCTGGCCGAGCACCTCCTCGGCGAACAACTGCTCCTCTCGTCGGTACCGACGTGGTGGTGCGGCGATCTCGAGGGGCGCCGGCGCGTGCTCGCGCACCTCGACGACTTGGTCATCAAGCCGATCGCGCGCGGGCTCGGCCCGATGTCGATATTTCCCTGGGAGCTCAGCCAAGAAGACCGCGACGATCTTCGCCGGCGGATCGAGGCATACCCCGCAGGTTGGGTCGGTCAGGAGCCGATCGCGTTGGCTTCTGCGCCGACGCTCACACCGAACGGGCTCGAACCGCGCCGCACGGTGCTGCGGGCGTTCGCCGTCGCGCGCAACGACTCGTACGCGGCGATGCCCGGCGGGTTGACGCGGGTAGCCGGGTCGACCGGCAGCGAGCGCGTGTCCAATCAGGCCGGCGCGATCAGCAAGGACACGTGGGTATTGGCGTCCGAGCCCGAGAAGCTCTCGGGGTTCTGGCTCGCGAGCGGTCCGGCGATCGCCGCAGTCGAGCCGGCGGCGTCGATGTCGTCGCGCGCCGCGGAGAACTTGTTCTGGTTGGGCCGTTACGCCGAACGCGCCGAGACCATGGCCCGCCTGGTGCGCGCCGCGCACGACCGGCGCGACTTCCAGGGGCGGGGCAGCAACCCGGCCGGAACGGAGTGCCTGGAGTTGCTGCTCGGTGCGATCACGATCGTCAGCTCCACTTACCCGGGTTTCGTGGGCGAGGGCCGTGTCGATCGGCTCGCCGCGCCCGGCGCCGAGCTGTTCGCGCTCGTGGTCGACGAAGAGCGAAAGGGCACGCTCGCCCACGCGGTCGACCGCATGCTCGGCGCGGCGCGAGCGGTGCGCGACCAGCTCTCGAACGACACTTGGCTGGTTGTCGGCACTCTCGAGCGCGAGGTGCAAGGGCTCCGCGTGTCGGATCCCGATCACCCGATGGTCGCACAGCACACGCTGGGTCGGATCATGCAGAGCCTGCTGGCGCTGTCAGGGCTCGCCGGCGAGAGCATGGTCCGCGACCCGGGCTGGCGGTTCATGGACGCGGGTCGGCGCATCGAACGCGCGCTCCAACTCGCAGCGCTGTTGCGCGCCACGGTCACCACCGAACGAAGCACCGCCACCGACAGCCTGTTGATCGAGTCGGTGCTCATCGCAGCCGAGAGCATCATCACGTACCGGCGCCGCTACCGCTCGCACGCGCAACTCGAGACGCTGCTCGACCTCCTCGTGTTCGACGCCGACAACCCCCGCTCGCTCGCGTACCAACTCGAGCAACTCGCGACCGACGTGCGACTCATGCCGAGACGCGATCGCGGTCCGCGCCTGAGCGAGCCCCAGCGATTGGTGTTGGAGACCACGACCGCGCTCGGTCTGGCCGATTCGTCGCTCCTCGCCCAACCGCAGGGAGACGGCATCCGCAGCGACCTCGACGACTTCCTCGCGAACATCTTGGAGTTGCTCGCGCGCACCGCCGACGCGATCGACGGCGACCACTTCGTCCATCCGCTGCCGCAGCACTCGCTGGTCTCGCTGTGACGTATCGCGTCGTCCACCGGACGGAGTACACCTACGACTCCGATGTGACGTCGAGCTACGGCGAGCTGTACCTCCTCCCCCGCGACGCACCGGGCCAGGTGTGCCGTGCGTCGTCGGTGCGCATCGATCCCGCGCCGCGCGACTATCGGGAGCGAGTCGACTTCTTCGGGAACCGGGCCGCGTACTTCGCCGTGCTCGAGAAGCACACGCGGCTCACCGTGACGGCGGAGAGCGTTGTCGACGTCAACCGGCCCGCCGCGCTCACCCTGCCGGTAGACCAAGCATGGGAGACGATTCGTGACCGCCTCCATCTCGACCCCGCCGAAGATGCCTTCGACGCCCGCGGGTTCGTGCTCCGCTCGCCCAAGGTCGCCGTGTCGTCCGGGGTCGCCGCGTACGCGGCGGAGTCATTTCTCCCCGGGCGGGCCCTCACCGAAGCCCTCGTCGACCTCACCGCGCGCATACACGACGACTTCACCTACGAGCCGGGCTCCACATCGGTGCGCACGACGCTCGACGAGCTGCTCGAGTGTCGCAAGGGCGTCTGCCAGGACTTCGCCCACCTGGCGATCGGCTGCCTGCGGTCCGTCGGACTCGCCGGCCGCTACGTGAGCGGGTATCTGGAGACGGTTCCCGCGCCGGGCAAACCGCGGCTCGTCGGCGCCGACGTGTCGCATGCCTGGGCTTCGGTGTTCGTACCCGACTCCGGGTGGGTAGACCTTGATCCGACGAACAACCGGTTCGTCTCCGACCGCTACGTCACCAACGCGTTCGGTCGCGATTACGGCGACGTGTCGCCACTCAAGGGTGTGATCTACACGGAGAGCACGAAGAACGAGCTCGAGGTCTCGGTCGACGTCGCGCCGATCGAAGCGACCCCGTGACGCGCGTTCGCGTGGGCTGCGAATTCCAATACGACTCGCCCGGCTTCACGCCGACGGTGTGGCAGGTGCGCCCGCGCGCCGATTCGGCCCAACGCCTGACCAGCGAGACATGGAACGCCGAGCCACCCATTCCCCGGACCTCCTATCATGACGCCTACGGCAACGTGTGCGACCGCATGACATTGCCGCCCGGTCCGGCGCTCGTGCGCTACGACGCGTACGTGGAGGTGCCGGGCGTCTTCGACGACGCCGACAAGAGCGCGCGTCAGGTGCCGGTCGAGTTGCTGCCCGACGAGGCGATGGTCTTCTTGTTACCGAGCCGCTTCTGTATGTCGGACCTGCTTCGCGCCCAGGCGTGGGAGCTCTTCGGCGGGACCGAGCCGGGTTGGCCCCGCGTGCAGGCCGTCTGCGACTGGGTTCACGACAACGTCCGATTCCAAGCCGGTGCGAGCAACGCGTTCACGTCGGCCCTCGACGTGTGGGAGCACCGCACCGGCGTGTGTCGCGACTTCGCGCAGCTGGGCCTCACCTTGTGCCGGAGCCTGAACATTCCAGCCCGCTACGTGTTCGGGTACCTCCCCGACATCGGCGTCCCGCCGCCCTACGAGCCGATGGATTTCTGCGCTTGGTTCGAGGTCTATCTCGAGAACCGGTGGTGGACGTTCGACCCGCGGAACAACGTCCCTCGCATGGGCCGCGTGGTGATCGGCCGAGGACGCGACGCGCTCGATGTCGCGATGGTGACGACCTACGGCGCGCCCGCCCTCCTACGGATGACTGTGTGGGCCGATGAAGTGATCGACCAGATGTCGGCCTGACGTCACACCACGAGTCGGTTCGATGTCGCCGGCGGGCCCGTGCCGCGTTTGTTGGTCGCGGTAACGGTGCACATGTAGGTCTTGCCGATTGTGACGTTCTGCACGACGACGGAAACCTGGTCGCCATTCCCGCGGGCGGAGCGGGCGCCGCCACCGTTGCGTGAGACGCACACGGCGAGGTAGCCGGTCACGGGCGAACCATTGCCTGACGCAGCCGAGAACCGTATGAGGAGTGACCCGGGATGAATCGCGGTCGCGGTTGCCGTCACCACCGCCGGCGCGGTCGCGGCGCCGATCTTGATGGCCGGTGACGCCGGAGCAGATGGCCCCGTGCCGAGCCGGTTCATCGCGGCGACTTTGAACGTGTAGACGTGGCCGTTGTCGAGACTGTTGATCGCTTGGTGCTTCGCCGTCGAGTGGAACGTGCGTGACCGCAGCGCGGTGTGGCCGACGTACGGCGTCACCACGTAACCGGTGACGGGCAGTCCGTCGCGGACCGCGGGCGCGGTCCATTTCACTGTCGCCTTTTGGTTCCCGGGTTGGGCGGCGACGCCGGACGCGAGCTGGGGAGCGGTCACGTGCAGCCGGTAGCTCCGGTGTGTCGTGCCCGCCAGTGAGGTCGCAGTGAGGGTGAGCGGGTAGGTGCCGACCGCGTTGACGATGCCCGTCAGCTTCCCGGTGGTCGAATTGAACGTCACGCCCGTCGGCAACGCACCCTTGAGCGTCAGCGCCGGCGCCGGAAGACCCGATGCCGTGAAGCTGAACTTCACCTGCGTCTGACGGGGAACCGTCGTCAACTTCGCGCTCGTGATCAACGGCTCCGACCAGAACGGGACGACGACCGCGAACTTGCCGGTGACTGCCGGTCCGGTCGGTGGCGTGCCGCTTGCGGTGGCCGTGCCGTGGATGCCCTTTGCCTTCACGTTGGCCGCGGTCGTCGTGTAGGTGGCCGTGCACGATTCCGTCGCCGCCGGTGCGAGCATCGGGTTCGGACAGGTGATTGCCGAGAGGCCGGTCCGCGGGTCGCTCACGCCGATGCCGTGCAACGTCACATTGCCCGAGTTGGTCACGAGGTAGTTGAACGCGAGGGGCGTGCCCGCTCCAAAGAAGCTCGCCGGATGCGACGACGGCGTCACCGCGATCGCCGGGCCCTGGACAGCCGGGGTTGTCGCGTTCGACGTTCCGTGCACAACCGTGCTCGACAGCGCGGTACCGGAGGCAGTCGCCGCCAGGTTGAATCCCCCGGTGTCGACGTCGGCCTGCATGGCCGCATACAACGCGGTGCAGGTCTCGCTCACACCGACCAGCAGGGTGCTCTCCGGACACGAGACTGACGAAAGACCCGGCAACGTATCGGCCACCCCGATCCCCACGAGCGTCACGTTCCCGGTGTTGGTCACGAGGTAGTTCGCGGTCAACGGTGTGCCCGCCACCGCGAAGCTCGGCGGGTTCGTCGACGCCGCAACGGAGATCTTCGGCTCGCCGACGAACAACGAGAATGCCTGCGCTCCGGTACCGGCGATGTTGGTCGCCGTGAGCGTGATCGGGTAGGTCCCACCGGTGCCGACCGCGGGTGTTCCGGAGATCGTGCCCGTGCCGCTGCCGACCGCGCCCGGCGTGAAGGTCAAGCCGCTCGGGAGAGCCCCGGTGGCGGTGAGCGTGAGGGACAGGGTGCCGCTCGTGGTAACTGCGAACGTGAACGGCGATCCAACTTCTGCGTCGGCGGTTGCCGCGCTCGTGACCGCGGGCGGCGCCGCGCTGATCGTGATGCTCGCACCCGGCGCGAGGGTCTCCCACGCCGACCGGGTGCTGCCGTACTGCGTCCCGAACGGCGTCGAGTTGAGCGTGATCGGGTCGACGACCGAGTAGCCGAGCGGCGAAGTCACCGGGACGGTCACCGCGCCGGCCCCGTTGTTCGTGACGGTGATGGTCCCGTCTACTTGCGAAGCCGCGACCGTGTTGGCCGAGCTCGCGGTGCCCGCCGGCTGGGCCGTTGCCCACGCGCTCTGCTGGCCCAGGATCGAGCCGATGGCGCCCATCGTCGGCTGCTGGTACGGAACGGTCGCGTTGAAATACGTGTGGTACTTCGCGAGCAACGGGTTCAATACGGAGTACAGGAGTCCGTCACCGACGGCCGTCGACGTGTTCGGCGGCGTGACCGGGATCGTCGCCGGCGCGGTGCCCATGATGTTGCTCTGGTGCACGAAGGTGGGCCGCGGGTCGTTGTTGACCACGTTCGCGAACATGCCGGTGACCACCGAGTCGACGATGTCGGACAAGGTCGCCGGTTCGGTAAGGCACGTCGTCACCAAGGTGTCGACACACTCGCCACCGCCCGCGACGTCGACGTAGAGCGTGTTGTACTCGTCGAGCGCCTGGGCTTCGGTGGAGTTGTTGTAGAAGATGTTGGTCGGGTGCCGGGGAACCGCTTGCGCGGCGCCGGCAGTGTTGCTGATCGGGAACGGCGCCGCCGCGGGGAACACGGTCGTGGGCGCGGGCACGCCGATGCCGAACTGGTTGTCGGCCGGGTTCGGGTACGGCTTCGAGGCGTCGGCGCCCACCGCGGTGATGCCCGCCGCGGTCAGCGCGGCGGTGAAGTACTGGTTCTGCTCCCAGGGCTGCTCCAGCGCGTTCTCGGTCGTGGGCGGCGTCGTGAACGCCGACGTGCCAGAGGCGGCGGTGTCGACGAAGGTCTGCGTCAACGGCCCGCCGTTGGTCACGTCGGTGAGTGAGGTCGGGTTCCCGAACTGCGCGTCGGGCAGGGTCGAGCTCGGCGGGGTGGAGAGGTTCCCGACGAACGACCACGTGGCAGCGCCGACCTGCTCGCGGTACACGCGGTAGTTCCCCGCGTGGCACACCGCCGGGAACGTGATCGTGACCTTGCCGTTCGCCGGCACGTTGAGCGGGTCAGTGACCGAAGCCGACGACTCGTCGGCCGCGGTCGCATCGGCGCCGTTGAACTGGTCGGTGACCGCGTACTGGTAACTCCCGCTCGGGATATTGCCACCGGTCGACGCCACCGCGGTCTCGATGTTCGGCGGGTCGACCGCACCGGCCGCGCCGGGAACGAGGTTGGCAAGACCGGAGTGGCCGCCCGGCACGAACGTGTGCGGGTCGAGGGTCCCGAGCGCCTGCGCCGGATCCGAGCTCAACGGGAGCGCGAGCCCGCCGGTTCCGGCGGTCGCGCCCTTGGGCGCGGTCGCCTTGTTGACGTTCTCGTTCAGCTCGGCCTGGATGTAGTTGAGCGGCGCGCAGCCGGCGTCGAGGTAGGCGTGGTCGTAGGTGTGGTTGAGCCAGCCGAAGTCGCTCGAGTAGGACTTCCCGTTCGCGGGGTCGGTCTTTTGGAATTCGGCCAAGAGCGGGTCGGTCACGCTCGCTTGCTGAACCGCGTCGGTCCCCTGCCAGTTGAAGAGCATGTCGAGGCGGAAGTTGTTGGATCGCTCCCACGCCGCGGCGGTGTCGACGTCGACCGGATTCATGCGCAACGGGGTCGCCGCGAAGTCGTTGGCGTGGGTGGTCGTGCTCCACGGGTCGTCGGGAGTGAGGACGTCGTCGACGTGAATCGACGCGTAGTTGCGGTGAAGGCCGACGTGCGCGCCGCCTGTGACCCAATCGATCAGATCCGGGCCGAGCAGCAACCACTGCGTCATGTTCGGGTTGTAGCTGAAACCGAGGGTCATCTCCTGCACGTTCGGCTGCGCGTCGCCGGTCGGCGGGTGCTGGTACACACCGATCAACACGTTCGCGGCCGCGTCGTTCAACAACGGGGTCTCGGTCGCGCCGGTCGGCAAACCACTTGCCACCGTGCCCGGCGAAGCGAAGCTGCCTGCATCGAAGGGAACCGGACCGTTCAACGACGCGAACGTCGTCAACCCCGGCGCGGTCAACGTCGCCGTCGTCCCCGAGATCAGGGTGCCGCTGTCCGCGTCGGTCACGCCGCTCAAACCCACGGTTCCGTCGGGAACGAAGTCGCCATCGAGCTGGCGGATCCCGAACGTCGACTCATATCCAAACAGCGCGCTCAACTGACCGGCCCCGAAATCGGCCGGCTTCCCCGCCAACACCACGCCGTCGTAGAGCCCATGCGTCGGCGACGACGTGAGCGCCGGCAACGAAATGCTCGCGGACCCGAGCGACCCCGTGGCATCCACCTCCGTGAACGCGACGCCTTGGCTCGTCAGGCCCGCCGCCCACGCCGCAGTGTTCGGATCCGTCGCCCCGGTCGGAGCGCCAATGAACAACAACCGCAAATCAACCGTGTCGCCGGCCGTCGCCGCCTGGACGGGTGCCGTGCCCTGGGGCGCCAGAACCGGCACCATCGCCGCACCCACCAACAACAAGACCGTGGCCAACGACGCCGCCGACCGCCGGGCCCTCGAAGCAGCTGACCCCCAACTGCCGAATACGGCGCGCGCGGCTCTGGGAGTCGTATAGCTCACTGGTCGTCGCACACGGGGCGCGCTCCTTCGTGTTCGTGCATCGGATTCGACGAGCTGGGCGGAACCCGTGCTGACGATTGGAGGCCGGCGCGCATCAGCCGCTGCGCGAGGGCGATTCGTCGCGTGCCTCGCGTACGAGCCTCTGATCAGTAGATCAATGGAACAGGCCCAACAAAAGTCGTGGCGTCTTCGGCACGTGCAATATCGCCCGACGTGTAAACGGGGGAAGGCACTGTACAGGCAGAGTACTGCGCGCGTGGAGCTACCAAGACACGTTCGGCGCGTCGGAGTCGTTCGTGGGATGGCTCACCCCGAACCGCCCCGGGATCATGAGACTTCAATCGTTGAGCGGATGTAGTCACGTCTGTGTCCGGGAGGAGCTATCCGCCGAGCTGTATGACTCCGAGATCGAGAATCGGAGAAGGAGCGTCTCCCGATGTCACGTTCCCAAGATTGCGCTCTTGCACTGCGAGCGTCGCTCGGGCGTTCGCGATCGCGGCCTCGATCTTCCCCCGGTGACGGACGATCCCGACGTCGTCCATCAGACGCTCGACGTCGCGCGCTCCGAACCGGGCCACGCGCGCCGGCTCGAAGCCGGCGAACGCCTCGCGAAACCGCTCGCGCTTGCGCAGAATCGTCAGCCACGACAGACCCGATTGGAAACCCTCGAGGCACAGCTTCTCGTACAAACGCACGTCATCGGTAACGGGCCTGCCCCATTCGTCGTCGTGGTACGCGACGTTGTCAGGAGCCGAGACGCACCAGCCGCAACGGCGACGTCCGTCAGTGCCCTTCACCACCGAGCCCATCTAGACGCCCCAGGACTGAATCGCGTCGACGACCGTTTCGGGATCAGCCGCGTCGAGCTCGACCAGCGTGGTGGCTCCGCCGAACCACGCGGCCCGTTCCACCCGATCGGCGCGAGGCGTCGTCGAATGCGGAGTCTCGATCGCGAGCACGGGCTGGTCGATGGCGGCCCAGAAGTGGCGCGCGAAACGGGCACTCGACATCACGCCGTAGCCGTAGCCGGCGCGGGGATCGAGCCCCGAGGCGGGTGGCGGAGCGGTGGCAGCCGGATCCGCCGCGATCGCGCGGACCATGGCGTAGAACGCGTCAATCTCCTCGGCGGGACTTCGCCACGGACCCCAGAGTCCGTCGACAACCACCACGCGATCGCAGTCACCGCCGGCGGCGCCGACGAGCGCCGGGTGCGCGTTGTGTCCGACACCGACGAGCGTCGACGCGCCTGTGCCGTGCGGTTCGCGCGCCAGGGTCCAGCGTGCGATCGCAACCGCGCTCATCGGGTCGTAGTGGCCCGTGCGCGTGGCCGGCGTGGAGCCATGACCGGGCAGATCGGGAACTCTCCAATCGGGCGGCGCGGCTGATCGCCAGCGGGCGCCCCCGGCCGGATCACCGAGGTCGTGGAGCAGTACGACGGTCATGCTCGGCCTCATCGATGAATGCGCGTATGGCAGCCATCGTTGCTTCGGGATCCTCGAGGTGCACGTAATGACCGGTACCGGGCACCGTCGCGTGGCGCGCGCGCAACCATCCGATTCGTTCGGCCTCTTGCTCCGCGGTGAGGTCGCGCCACGTGTCGTGCTCGGTTCCGGTGATGACGAGCACCGGGCACTGCACTCGGCTCTGCTCCTCGGCGAGAAGCTCGACGGTGAACTCGCTCGGCACCCCGAGCCCGAACATCGGATCGGCCTTCCACACATATCCGCCGTGGGGACCGCGTCGGCTCCCGTGTCGCGCGAGATGCTCGGCCCACTCAGGAGACAGACGCGGGTTCTGCGAGCGGCGGTACGCGGCCATGTCTTCGACCGACGGCCACTCGCGCCGATGGCGATCGAACAGGATGCGATCGGTTCGCGCCGCGTTCGTGCGGATCGCGGCGCGAATGTCGTCCGGCGGCGCGAATGCGTCCGGGGGCGGACCGAGGCCGTCCATGACGACCAGCCACCGAACCAGCTCGGGGAACGCGCCCGCGAGCCCGATCGCCTGGCCACCGCCGAACGAGTGCGCGATCACGCCGACCGCAGCCCCGACGACTTCGCGCACGAGCAGGGCGAGATCGAGGTGGAGCAGCGCCCACGCGAAGCCCGTGTCGAGCGGGCCGCTGTCGCCGTGCCCGCGAAAGTCGAGCGCGATCGCGTGGTAACCGAGCGCCGCGACGCGTGGCGCGAGGTCGTCGAACATGCGCCCATGGTCGTACGCGCCGTGGAGGAGCAGCACCGGTGCCAGCGTCGGATCACCCCAGCACCACAGGCGCAGCTCGGTCCGATTGACGGCGACGAGCTCCGTGCGATCAGGATCACGGAGGGCGCGGTCGTGGTCGCCCGCGAGCGGATTCGCGTGATGCTCGGTCATGGGTCGGCGCTCGCTCGTCACTCTCAGCAGGCAGCCTATTGACCGCCGGCTGGTCAGTCGACGATCTTGCGCAGCTTGCCGAGGGTTGCTTGTTTCTGTGCGAGCGAACCGATGAGGGTGAGTTGCAGGTGGGTCACACCGCTGGCGGCGTAGGCGGCGATGCGGTCCTGGATGTAGCCCTCGGGTCCGACGAGTGATGATGCGGCGAGCAGCTCGTTGGGCACGGCAGCTGCTGCTTCGTCCTTCTTGCCGTCGAGGTACAGGTCTTGGATCTGTTTCGCCTCGGCTTCCCAGCCGTAGGCGCACATGATCTCGTTGTAGAAGTTCTGGCCGCGGGCGCCCATGCCGCCCACGTACAGCGCGGCGGTGCCGCGGCCGAAGTCGTTGATCTTGGCCGGCAGGTCCGGATCATCGGTGAACATGACCGGTCCGCCGGCGATGGTCTGGAGCGGCCCGAGTTTCGGGTCGCGTTTGGCCTTGCCGGCGTCGAGTGCGTCGCCCCAGACGCGGTCGGCGCGCTCCGGGATGTAGAAGCTCGGGATCCAGCCCTCGGCGAGCTCGGCGGTCGCTTCGACGCTCCTGCTCCTCAGGCTGGCGATCCAGATCGGGATCGACTCACGGATCGGCGTGTTGATGAGCTTCAGCGGTTTGGCCAACCTGGTGCCTTGACCTTCGGGGAGCGGGATGTCGATCGCCGCGCCGTGGTGCTCGATCACCTCGCGCTTCCACACACGACGACACACGTCGATGACTTCCTTCGTGCGCGCCAGTGGTTTCTCGTAGGGAACGCCGTGGAATCCCTCGATCACTTGGGGCCCGCTGGCCCCGAGACCCAGATTGATTCGCCCTCCGCTGACGACGTCGAGGCCCGCCGCGGTCATGGCGAGCAGCGTCGGTGTCCGGCTGTAGATGTTGACGATGGCGCTGCCGATCTCGAGCCGGTTCGACCGTCCGGCCAGGTAGCCCATCATCGAGACGGCATCGAAGCTGTAGGCCTCGGCGACCCACACACAATCGAGGCCCGCCTGCTCGAGCTCGACGGCCTCATCGGCCGCGGCCATCACGTCGCCCGAGTAGTTCAGCATCACGCTCAGCTTCACGTCCTGCTCCTCAACGCTTGGGTGACGGCCGGCAGCGGCACACGTTCATTGATCGGCGCTCGGTCGAGCCGGTCGATGAGCTTGTCGAGTATGCGGTCGAGGCGTTGTCGTTCGGTCGCGCTGAGCTCGTGGAAGAGCTCGTTCTCGGCGGCGACGAGGTCTTCGACCGCTCGGTCGGCGGTCGCGTGCCCGGTCGGGGTGAGCTCCACGAGGGACCCGCGGCGGTCGTCGGGGTCGGGGCGGCGCACGATGAGCCCGGCGGCTTCGAGCCGGTTGAGGCGGTTCGTCATCCCGGCCGGGGAGATCATCGCGACGCGGGCAAGGGTTGTCGGGGTCAAGACGGTTCCATCGCCGGCGCGGCGCAGCGCGGCGAGGACGTCGAACTCGCCGACGGTGATCCCGTGCGGCGTGAACAGGGTGTCGGCCGCGCGCAGGGC
>CAZLEC010000063.1:0-12376 GCA_964558245.1 uncultured Burkholderiales bacterium
TGGCGTTCCCCGGCTTCATCGACGTCGTGTACGACACCGTCGGCAAGCAGGAGACCTTCGAGGTGGGCACGCGCGTGTTGAAAGCGCGCGGCACCCTCGTGAAGGCAGGCGTGCACGGGCCCACGTGGTGGGAGGACACACCGCTGTACTTCAAGGAGATCTCGATGGTCGGCTCGAACGCGTTCGGGTTCGAAGAGGTCGAGGGTGTCCGCAAACACGGCATCGACCACTACCTCGAGCTCGTGTCGACCGGTCGGGTCGACCTCACCGGCATGCTCACGCACCGCTTCGAGCTCGACAACTGGCGCGATGCGTTCACGACGATCGCCACCCAGGACACCACCGGCGCGATCAAGGTCGCCTTCGACTTCCGTGGGTGAACCAGAGGTCGTATTGGTCGAAGTGGCCGACCGCGTCGCGACCGTCACGCTCAACCGTCCCGAGGCGCGTAACGCGCTGAACCGCGCCGTGCGCAAGGCGTTGCCCGCCGCGATCGAGCGGTGCGACGCCGACGACGACGTCGACGTGATGATCCTCACCGGCGCCGATCCCGCGTTCTGTGCCGGCGTCGACTTGAAGGAGTTCGGGTCGGGCGAGGTGCGCCAGGGCGAGGGGTTCGCCGAGGTGGGGGAGCCGCGCGACGGTCGCACGCCGTTTCGGGGTGCGCTCCCGCCCCACACGAAGCCGTTGATCGGCGCGGTCAACGGTGTCGCGGTCACCGGCGGTTTCGAGGTCGCGCTCAACTGTGACTTCTTGATCGCCTCCGAGCGGGCCCGGTTCGCCGACACGCACGCGCGCGTCGGCGTCATGCCGGGCTGGGGACTCACGGTGCTGCTCGCCCAGCGCATCGGCATCGGACGCGCGAAGGAGATGAGCATCACCGGCAACTACGTCGACGCGGCCACGGCGCTCGCGTGGGGCCTGGTGAACCACGTGGTCCCCCACGACGAGTTGCTGGCCTTCTGCCGTCAGCTCGCGGCCGACGCGGTGTCGAACGACCAACGCGGCGTGCGGCGCATGATCCAGACCTACAACGAAGTCACGGGAACGACCGTCGACGAAGGCTGGAACATCGAGGCGCGGGTCAGTCGCGACTGGGAGGGCTCGGGCTTCGATCCGGCCGAGATCGAGGCGCGCCGGATGAAGGTCGTGGAGCGGGGCCGGTCGCAGATCGGCCGCTGATCGACGGAGCTCAGTCGTCGGCGGTGAGGATCACCGCGCCGTCGACCGTGAGGTGCACGACGTCTTGGTGCAGCCGGCGGCCGCGGTGGAGCTCCAGCGCGAAGACCATGCCCGCCTCGAGCTCGAGCTCGTCGTCGTACGGCTCCACGCCGCGGCCGACTCCGTACACGACTGCTTCGAGGTCGCGGAGGTGCCCGACGCGCGTTCCCGCACGACACAACTCGATGATCTCCTCCCAGCCGTCGGGAGCCGGCTGTTCGACCGAGGGTTCGGCGACCACATAGGTACGCGCGAGCGACGCTTCCCACCCGTGGCGGAGCGCGCCGGCACGAAGTGCGACGTTCTCTCCGGCGCCGAGCAGCCGCTCGGGCGGCAGCCACGTGGAGGCGCCGCCGTCGATCGGCGCGGCAACCGCTTCGAACGCAGGTGTCGTGACGCCGAGTGCGGCGAAGCGTTCGGCGCACACTCCGCGCAGCACGCGCGCCCGCACGCCGTCGCGGAGCGCCGCGGCCATCGCCGCGAGCCCGTCGTGCGCGACGCGTGCCGCTTCGCGCACGGCGTCGATCTTGTCGGGGGAGGGGACGCGCCACAACTCGGCGAAGATCGGGCCGGCATCGGTGAGCTCGGCCTCGGGGACGACCTCCGCGAACAGCGCGTGCACTCCCGGCGACATGCCGTCGACGCCGACGGTCTTCGCGGCGGCGAGCCCCGGGATCGCCCGCAGCGCGTCGCGCAGCTTCGCCGGGTTCCACGTGACGGGATACAGATGGTCGCCGGGGAAGTCCTCGAAGCCTTCGTTGCTGTTGGCGAGGAGGTGAACCGACGGCGGCGAGCGCACGACGACGCAGCCCGGCGCGAACGCGCGCGTTCCCGACAGCCACAGGCGGTCGGCGCCCGACACCGCGCGCGCGTGCGCCTCACGACCGAGCACCAGCGCGTCGATCCCCCGCGTGCCCATCTCGCTCAGGCAGTAGTCGAGCTCCGGCGAGTTGGTCATATTCATGCGGCTGCGACCTCCGGCCCTCTATCACGGGTTTGCTTCTCGACGCCGTCCGGGCCTCCGGATCTGCGCCTGGTCACGTTCCGATCCCGTTGAGCTCGGCGCGGTTGGAGAGCCAGAGGTAACCGTCTTCGGTGATCGCGACGATCTCCTCGCTGCGATGACCGCAGCGGCCGTCGTCCCAGATGACGGGCTCGAACACCAGGACCATGCCCGGTTGGAGCACGATGGACGCGTCGAACGCGTTGCCGCGATCGGTGCCGATGAGTGGCATCTCGGCGCTGTCGGTCCCGATCCCGTGCGCGAGGTAGAAGTACGACAGCCACGGCCGGCGACCGGTCCGCTCCGCCGCGACGCGCACGAGGTCGGCTCCGGTCGCACCGGGCTTCGTGGCCTCGAGCACACGATCGACGGTCGAGCGCCACTCGGCGAACTGCAGACGCGCGTGCTCGTCGGGCTCGCCGCCGACGATCCACGTGGCGCCGAAGTCGGACGAGTAGCCGTTCAAGTTGATCCCGGTGTCGATCCACATGACGTCGCCCCGCGCGAGCTCGCGGGGGCGCGTCGGCAGCGGGAACACGGGTTCGCCGGTGACGCTGAACGGTCCGTCGGCGACGGAGCGCGGCATCACCTGGAACACCGGGTCGACGGTGTTGGAGGTCGCGCCGAGCTCGGCGATCGCCCGGAGGAACGCACCCGACAGGTCGGTCGCGATCGCTCCCGGCTGCGCCAGCGCCTGCGCGCTCCGGATCGCGCGTTCGTTGATCGCCTGGGCCTGGCGTATGCACTCGAGCTCGTCGATCGTCTTCGTCAGCTTGGCCGGCGCCAGCGCGGCGTTGCCGTCGATCACGTCCCGGTCGCGTAGTGCCGACCACAGCGGAAAGGGCGCGTCGTCGACTGCGAGCTGGCCGCCCGGGAGGAGCGCGAGCAGCTCGGCCGCGCCGTCGGCGGCTTCGACCTCGATCGCGGGATGAAGATGGTCGTTGGGGAGGTCCGACGGCGAACCTTCGGGGAATTCCGTGAACAGGTGAGGCGACGGGTCGGTGCGCTCGATCACGGCCACGGCCCGCCACCACGAGGCCCGCACGTGGTCGGAGGCGGGAACGCGGGCGCCGGTCGCATACGACACGTTGGCCTGGTTGCACAGCACCAGGGTGTCGATGCCGGCCGCAGTCATCGCGGTCCGCAGCTTGTCGATGCGGGCTCGCCGCATGCGCGCGAGGTCGAGCGTGCAAACGGGCGAGGTCATGACGGCAAAGCTACTCAGCCAACCGGCGCAGCGCGGAGGACCGGGCGCCGGTGAGCGGTTCGGGGCGAGCGAGTCGCGGAGCGCGACGCCGAGCCGTCGTCATTTGCGTTCGGACGTCTGCAGATACACCGACACGCGAGTGATGAGGCCCGCGTCGGTGTCGAACACGACCGCCTCGCACGTCTCGAGGCGGGCGTCGCCGTCGTCGACCGTCTCGCGCAGCTCGACCGTCACCTGCGGGCCGGCCACCAGCACGCGGTCGACGTCGAGCTGGTAGCCCGAGAGCGCGGCGATGGTGTCGGCCAAGAACCGGCTGTAGGGCTCGCGTCCGCGGTACGCGTCGCGATACGGACCGATGCGCTCGACGTCGGGCGCGAGGGTGGCCGACACGGCGTCCCAGTCGTGCGCGGCCAATCCCGCGAGATAGCGGTCGACGACGTCGGCTGCGAGCGCCGCGGCAAGGATCCTGCCGGCATCGGGGTCGATCGGCACGTCGGCGATGGCGGCGCGGCCCGCAGCACTCATCTTCTGCGCGGTACGCACCAGCACGCGGGCCCGGGTGTCCGGTTCGAGCCGGGTCGCGACGTCGGCGAGCTGGGTCTCGAGGAACACGAGGCACAGCGCGTCTTCGAGAGCCTGTACCTCGGGATCGTTCGCCAGGTCGGTCTTGCGCACGATGGCCTGCACCCGCTCCACGGTCGGTGCGTCGTAGCCCGCGCCGCCGAGCAACTCCCCGAGCTCGCGTGCATGCTGCTCCTGCAACGACTTGCGCCATCGCAGGTACCCGGCGCGTCCGGCCGGCGCCGAGGCCCGGGGGACTGTCCACCGGCGGTAGTGATGGCCGCGCGCGGCCAGCAGGAGCGCCTCGCTCCGGTCGGGGTGCAGGCGCGTCACCCACTCGGTGACCAGCTCGGCGTGCAGGATCTCCTTCGGACCGGTGCGGCCGCGGATCGTCACGTGGTTGGGGTCGTCGGCGTTGCCGGCGTCGATCGCGGCGATCGCGCGGGTGAAGCGATCGGAGTCGGCCATCGTCGCGTGCCGAGCGTCGCGATCAGCCGGCGGCGAGATGGCGGTCGAACCAGTCGAGTGTCCGGCTCCAGGCGTCGGCCGCGGCGTCGGCGTCGTACGACGGGCGGGCGTCGCAGTGGAACCCGTGCTCGGCGTTCGCGTAGCGCACCACCTCGGCGTCGACCGGCGCGCCGGCGAGCGCGGCGCGCAGCTGCTCGACGTCGTCGACGGGAATCGACTCGTCGCGATCGCCGAAGAGTCCGAGCCAGGGGGTCTGCATGGTCTGCGCGCCGTCGACGAGCGCCGGGAATTGCGGGAACCGAGCGGTCACGATGCCGCCGCCGTAGAACCCCACGGCCGCGCCGAGCGCCCGCTGCGACGCGACGAGGAATGTGACACGCCCGCCGAAGCAGAAGCCGACGATGCCGATCTGACCGTCGGTGAAGCCGCTGGAACGCAGGAAGTCGAGCGTGGCGTCGATGTCGGCGATGATCGCGTCGTCGCTCCCGACGCCGATGAAGTGCTCGATCACCGCGCCGAAGTCGCCGTAGTCGACGACCGCGCCCGGCCCGGTGCGATGGAACATGTCGGGCGCGACGGCGTGATATCCCGCGGCCGCGAGCCGGCGCGTCACGTCTTCGATGTGCGGATTGACGCCGAACGCTTCTTGCACCACGACGACGGCGCCGCGGGCGCCGCCCTCGGGCACCGCTTCGTAGATCCGCATCGGGCCGTCGGGAGTGATGACTTCGCGATCTGCGGTGGGCATCCGCCGGAGACTAATGAGTCGGTTCGGGCCCGTCATGCACGCGTTCGCGCGCCGATCACCTCATCGACCATGCCGTACGCGAGTGCTTCCTCGGCGGTGAACCACCGATCGCGGTCGCCGTCGGCGGTGATGCGGTCCACCGACTGCCTGGTGTGCAGCGCGGTGAGCTCGGCCATCAGCCGGCGGGCGAGCGAGAACTGCTCGGCCTGGATCGCGACGTCGACCGCGTAGCCTTCGACCGCGCCGAGCGGCTGGTGCATGAGGATCCGGCTGTGCGCGTGCGCCCGCCGCTCGCCGGGCGCGCCCGCGCAGAGCAGGAACTGCGCCATCGACGCCGCGAAGCCCAGGCACACCGTCGCGACGTCGCAACGCAGCGCCTGCATCGTGTCGTAGATGGCGAACCCGGCGTCGACCTCGCCGCCGGGCGAGTGCAGGTAGAGGGTCACGGGGGTGCCGGGATCGTCGGCTTCGAGCACGAGCAGCTGCGCGCACACCCGCTCGGCGAGCTTGCCGTCGATCGGGCCGGTGAGCATGACCCGGCGCTGATCGAGCATGCGGCGGAACAGCTGGTTTTCGGCGGTCGAGATCGTCTGCAACTCCATGGTTGCACATCGTAGGCCGCCTCGTGTTAAGGTGCAACCCATGAGTTGCACCGAGGGAAGTCCGAGTGTGGAGCGGGCGATCGAGGTCGCGGCCGAGCCGGAGGAGGTCTGGGAGTCGCTGCCGTCGCTCCTCGGCGACGACGTCGAGCTCTCGGCCGAGCCGGGCGGCCGGATCCGCGCTCGAGGCCCGGAAGGCGAGCGCGCGGGCACGGTCGACGAAGCGGATGCCCCGCACCGGCTCGCGTTCTGGTGGGTGCCGGTGGCGGGAGACGATGCGCCCTCGTTCGTCGAGATCGAGCTCACCGGGGTGGCCGTGGGCACGCGGCTGCGGGTCCGCGAGACGCGGTTCGACGCCGCGGTCGTCGTCGACGGCCTGCTCCGAGGTCCGCTTGCCCGCGCACGCGCCTGACCGGATCTTCGCCGCGCTCGCGGATCCGACTCGATGCCGGGTCGTGGAACGGCTCGGCCGCGCGCCCGCGACGGCCGGTGAGATCGCGGCGCAGCTGCCCGTGTCGCGCCAGGCGGTCGTGAAGCACCTCGCCGTGCTCGAAGCGGCCGGGTTGGCGGTAGGCACCCGGGAGGGCCGGCGCGTCGTGTACCGGCTCACACCCGGCGACTTCGCGGGCGCCGCCCGCTGGATGGGCGAGGTCGGCGCGGCCTGGGACCGCCGCCTTGCCGCGCTCGCCGCACGCTACGAGTAACGGGCCCGGCGGCCGAGTCGCTTGCTACGGTGCTGCACCGTCACGCGGGAGGGCAGCATGGGCTTCAAGGTCGTGGTCGACTTCGACAAGTGTGAGAGCAACGCGTTGTGCATGGGTGTCGCGCCCGAAGTGTTCGAGGTGCGCGACGACGACTTCCTCTACGTGCTCCAGGAAGAGCCGCCCGAGGCATTGCGCGAGAAGTGTGAGGAAGCCGCGCGCGTCTGCCCGAAGCAGGCCATCACCATCGTGGATGTCTGAGTCCTGCATGCCTGGTCGCTGATGGATTTCGAGGAGACGCCGGAGGAGCAGGAGTTCCGCGCCGAGGTTCGCGCCTGGCTCGACGCGCGTGCGAAACGCCGCCAGCCCGGAACCGATCCCGAGCACTTCTACTCGTCGAACGACTCGAGCAAGGAAGCCGACGCCGCGCACGTGCGCGCGTGCAAGGCCTGGCAGCTGACGCTCTACGACGCGGGCTGGACCGGGATCACGTGGCCGAAGGAATTCGGCGGGCGCGGCGGCGCGGGCTGGCAGCAGCGCATCTTCAACGAGGAGCAGTCACGCTTCGACGTGGCCGCGGGCGTGTTCGCGGTCGGGATCGCGATGGCCGGCCCCACGATCATCGCGTGGGGCACCGACGAGCAACAACAGCGATTCCTCACCCCGATGCTGAAGGGTGAGCACGTGTGGTGCCAGCTGTTCTCCGAGCCGGGCGCGGGCTCCGACCTGGCCGGCCTGCGCACCCGCGCCGTGCGCGACGGCGAGCAGTGGGTCGTGAACGGTCAGAAGGTCTGGACCTCGGGCGCACACCACAGCGACTGGGGGCTGCTGCTCGCCCGGACCGATCTCGACGCGCCGAAGCACAAGGGCATCACCGCGTTCCTGGTCGACATGTGCACTCCCGGCATCGACGTCCGCCCGCTCCGCCAGATCAACGGGATGGCCCACTTCAACGAAGTGTTCCTCACCGACGTCGCGATCCCGGACGCGTGCCGGCTGGGTCCGGTCAACGAGGGTTGGCGCGTCGCGAACACCATGCTCTCCAACGAGCGGGCGATGATCGGCAGCGGGGGCCGCGTTGGTTGGCGCGACATCGTCACCCTCGCGCAGCGACTCGGCGCGACCGAAGATCCGGTGCTCCGCCAGCAACTCGCGCACAGCTTCACCCGCCTTCAACTCATCAAGTGGCTGGGGTGGCGGGCGCGCAGTCGCAAGGATCAGGGTCTCGGCCCGGAGGCTTCGGTGCTGAAGCTCGCGGCGTCCCGCCGTCAGGAGCTCGACGGCAATCTCGTGCTCGAGCTGCAGGGCGCGGCCGGGATGCTCTACGACGCCGACGCGGTCGCGAACGGCTACTGGCAACAGCAGTTCTTGATGCAGTGGAGCAGCCGGATCGGTGGCGGCACCGAGCAGATCCAGCGCAACGTGATCGGTGAACGCGTGCTCGGCCTGCCGGGAGAGCCACGCGTCGACAAAGACGTCGCGTTCCGCGAGTTGGCCGGCTCCTGACGCGCGGCCGGCGATCTCGGCGGCCTACTTCTCCCGGCGCTCCAGGGCCTCGATGAGGCGGTCCGTCTGCTCGCGCTGTTCGTACACGAGGCGGATGACCCAGAACCGCAGGTAGCGGGTCAGCGAGTTGCGGATCCAGATCACGATCCCGATGATCGAGACGCCGATGCCGAGCCCGGCGAAGATCGCGGCACGGTCGAGCGAGGCGAAGTCGCCCGCGTTGAACGCGCTCCACCACGACACGAACGCGACCACGAAGCCGAAGATCGTGAGACCGATGCCCCATTTCCCCGCCAGGCGCTCGGGGTTGGCCGCGCCGCCGGTGACCTTGAGCTTCGACACTTCGTCGCGGAGCTCGCCCAACCGCGCGGTCGACATGGTCTTCGCCGACTGGGTGCCGTCGGATCCTGCACTGGCCCCCTCGGCGGCATTCTCCTTGTTCATCGAGCGATCTCCTGAGTCTGGTCGTGCGAACCTTAGTGATGCGTCCGGCCGAGGTACGCGCTCGTGAGATCGTCGGCGATCTGGGTCGGCGTACCGGTCTCGACGATGTGCCCGTGCAGCATGATGCCCGCCCGGTCGGCGACACCGAGGATCTCGTGGACGAATTGCTCGACGATGAGAATCGAGAGCCCCGACGCCGCGATGCGCCGCACGTGGTCGTACAGCTCGTCGACGATCAGGGGCGCGAGCCCCATGGACAGCTCGTCGATGAGGAGGACGGCCGGGTTGGTGGCCAGCGCGCGACCCATCGCGAGCATCTGCTGCTCTCCGCCCGACAACGTGCCGGCGGTTTGGCGCCGGCGCTCGCGTAGGCGCGGGAACTGCGCGAACACCGTGTCCTGCACGTCGGAGAAGCTCGTCCCCGTGAAGGTGGCCATGCGGAGGTTCTCGGTGACCGTGAGGTTCGGGAAGATCCCCCGACCTTCGGGGATCAGGCACACGCCGATGCGAGCCAGGGCGTCGGGCGTGACTCCCGTGACGTCGCGCCCGCACAGGAGGAGACTTCCCGACGACGGCGTGATCTGGCCCGACGCGACCGCCAGCGTGGTCGACTTCCCGGCGCCGTTCGGGCCGAGCAGCGCGTAGACCTCCCCGGCCGAGAGTTGCAGATCGACACCGTGCAGCACGTCGATGCGCCCGTAGCCGGCGCGCACCGATGACAGCTCGAGCACCGGCGCGTCGGCCGGCGCCGGGTCGGCCGGTTGCGGCCCCGCCGCCAACATGTTCACGTCGTTCTCCCGGCTGCGGTACCGAGGTACGCGCGCTGCACCTCGGGATCGACCTGGATCGCCTCCGGCGGGCCGTGCGCGATGATCCGCCCGAAGTCGAGCACGTTGATGTACGCGCAGGTCCCCATCACGAACGACATGTCGTGCTCGACGAGCAGGATGGCGAGGCCGTCGCGCGCCAACTCGAGCAGGAGCACTCCGAGCGCGTCGGTCTCCTCCTCGTCGAGGCCCGACGACGGCTCGTCGAGCAACAGCACACGCGGCGCGGTGCCGAGCGCTCGCGCCAGCTCGACGAGTCGTGCGGTGCCAGTGGGCAGGGAGTCGACCTTGCGATCGGCGATCGGGCCGATCCCGACGCGTTCGAGCAGCTGGTCGGCAACGGTGCCGGCGTCGTAGCGCTCGGTCGCCCACCGCCGTCGCATCTCGAGTGCGACGAGAACGTTCTCGCGGGCCGTCAGGCTGCCGAACGGCTCGAGCCGCTGGAACGTGCGCGCGATGCCGAGACGCGCCCGCATGTGCCGCTTCGTGCGCGTGACGGTGACCCCGTCGAGCCGGATCAGGCCGGAGGTCGGCTGTTGCAGCCCGGTGATGACGTTGAACAGCGTCGTCTTGCCGGCGCCGTTCGGGCCGATGAGCCCGGTGACCTGACCGGCCTCGACATCGATCGATGCGCCGTCGAGCGCCAGCAGGCCGCCGAACACGACCGACACCTCGTTGATCTCGAGGAGGGCCACGGCGATCAGCCCGGCGCCCGGGCGGGCGACGTCGGCCGCGGGATGTCGTTGGTGATGGCGAGACGGCGGTCGAGGATGATGACGTCGGCCTCGGTGAACGGCCGGTCGAGGCCGAGATCGCCGACTTCGGGATCGGCAAGCGCGGCCTTCGTCTCGTCGGCTTCCAGCTTCGCGTCCTTGCGCCACGGCAGCAGCGGGGCGAAGCCCTCGCCGATCGGCACGACCGCGCCCGACGGGTTCTGGATGATCCCGAGCGCCGCGAGCCCGGGTGCGAGGAATTCCAGGGCGCGGAAGAGTGTGAGGTGCCACGTCTCCTGGATCAGGATGAGCGCGAGGCCGAACAGCCCCGCGAAGAGCGCGCCGGAGACGGTGGCGACGCCGCCGATCACGAGCTGCAGCACGATCGGGAGCCCGCCCAACATCGTGAACTGCGCCTGGTTCACCGTTTGGTAGTACTGCGCGAGGAACGCACCGGCGAAGCCGGCCAACCCGGCCGACATCATGAACACCGCGACCTTCGTCTCCAGCACGTTGACGCCGATCGTGGCCGCGGCGGCCTCACTGTCCCGCAGTGCGATCAGGCGGCGACCGAACGCGTGCCGGCGCAGCGCGACCATCGCGACACCGGCGATGCCGAACACCGCGGTGAGGAGCAGCAGGAAGGTCCGCGTGCCGTAGAAATGCAGGCCGAACAGCTGCAGTCGGCCAGCCGTGCGGCTCTGCGTGCCGAGCGCGAACGGTTGGATGAAGAACACGACCTCGACGAGCGACGCGAAGGCGAGCGTGGCGAGCGCGAGGTACAGGCCCTGCAGGCGCAGGGCCGGGAGTGCGAGCAGCGCGCCGACGGGCAGCACCACGAGCGACGCGATGATCACCGCGTAGCCGTTGCCGTGCAGGCCGCCGAGCCGCGCGTACGCGACCGCGCCGATCCCGGCGAACGCCAGCGGCGCGAGTGACACCTGTCCGGCCCAGCCGATGAGCGGCACGAGCGACAACGCGACGAGCGCGGTGCACATCGCCAGCGCGAAGCGGTTGAGGTTGGTCGGCGACAGGAACCCGCTGACGACGACCATGACGACGAACAGCGCGACCATGCCGAGCACGGTGTCGCGCACGGTCGACAGGCGCTCGGTGCGGCGCACCACGTTGAGTCGCGCGAACTGCAGCGAGGCCTGGGGGAGCAGCAGGAGCACGATGAACAACATCACCGTGGGGATGGCCGAGGGGGTGGTGGCCCACCGGCCGCCGAACTGCAGGAACGACTGCGACCACTGCACCGAGACCGCGAGGATCAGCGCCCCGAGGTAGGTGAGCGGGAGGCTGCGGATCCGGCCCACGGCCGCGGCCGCGAACGCGGTGATGATCAACAGCGCGAGGGGACCGCTCGTGGACATGCCCGCGTCGGGTGCGAGGAGGATCCCGGCCAACGCGGCGAGCGAGCAGCCGAGCGCCCACGAGAAGCTCGAGACCAGCTCGGACCGTGCTCCCGCGAGGCTGGCGAGACTGCGATTGTCGACGACCGCGCGCATCGAGACGCCGAGACGCGTGCGGAACAACAGCAGCCGCAAACCGATTGCCAGCGCGACCGCCAACCCGAGCGTGAGCAGCCGCGCCCACGTCATCACGACGCCGGCGATGTGGAATCCGCTCTGGCCGAAGAGCGTCGGGAGGGTGTGATTGAGGTTCTGGTCCCAGATCATGTTGGCGAGACCGATGAAGGCGAACATCAGGCCGACCGTCACGAGGAGCTGCACCACCAGCTCCTTGCCCTGGAGGTGCCGCATGATGGCCCGGTCGAGGCCGATGCCGACCAAGGGTGCGATCACGAGGACGGTGAGCGGGATCGCGATCACCTGGGGCACGCCGTGATCCACGGCCAGCTCCCAGTCGATGTACGCGAGGAACATCCCGATCGCGCCCTGCGCGAAGTTGAAGATCCCGGTGGTCGTGTACACGACGACGAGCCCGGTCGCCGACATCGCGTAGATGCCGGCCAACGGCAGCGCGAACACCAGGAGGTCGGCCAGGGTCGTCGGCGTGACCGGCGCGTGGGCCCACGCCCGCCAGCTCACGCCGACGACCAACAGCAGGGTGGCGGCGATGACCGCCAGGTTCGACCGCGTCTTCACCGCGGGTCGCTCATCCCGAGTACGCCTTCACCGGGTCGAGCGACAGGGTGATCACGTGACCGCCGCAATCGAACTTGCCGGGAGTCAAGGGATCGACCCGCACGAACTTGCCGTTCAGCACCTGCATCCCGATGAGGCACGTGCTCGCAACCTGGCCGCCGATGTTGGTCGGCGCGATGAAACCGTTGTCGTCGAAGTTCGTGAGGCCACGAATGCCGGCGAGCACCGCGGAGCGGGTGATCCCGTTCGGGCCGCTCTTGGCGACGA
>CAZLEC010000064.1:0-12304 GCA_964558245.1 uncultured Burkholderiales bacterium
CTGTTGCTCTACGCATCGGCCAACCGCGACGAAGACGAGTTCGGCGCGGATGCCGACCGTTTCGACGTGGGACGCGACCCGAATCACGAGGTCGCGTTGGGCTTCGGGCCCCACTTCTGCCTGGGCGCGGCGCTGGCGCGCATCGAGATCGCAGCCATGCTCGACGCATTGCTCGACCGGTTCGCCTCGATCGAAGCCGCCGGTGATGTCGAACGCACCGCGTCGTTCGTGATCGCCGGGATCTCGCGGGCGCCGGTCGTGTGCCGGTGACGACGATCACGCCCGAGGGCGCCGCCTACTGCGGCGACTCGGTGCAGCTCGACTTGCCGGTGCTCGAGGCGGGCCACGCCGCGACCATCACCGTGCCCGACGGGATCGAAGCCGCGGTCGTGTTGCTCCAGGGTGACATCACGTTCGCCGGCCGGCGCGCGCACCGCGCCGACGTGTTCGGCCACCCCGCGACGGCGGTGTACCTGCCGCCGGGCGCCTCGATCGACGTCGCCGCGAACACCCACACCGAGTTGGCGCTCGCGGCCACGGTCGGGGGCGAGCTCCACGCGCCGAGCGGCGCGGCGCCGGTCGTCGTCGAGCCGACCGACGTGGTCATCCACGAGCGCGGTCGGCCGGGCTGGCAGCGCGACGTGCACGACATCGTCGCCGACTCGGTTCCCGCGCAACGTCTGCTCGTGGGCGAGACCTTCAACGGCACCGGTCAGTGGTCGTCGTTCCCGCCACACAAGCACGACGGCGGCGACGGTGAGCCCGCGCTCGAAGAGGTGTACTACTACCGGTTCGACGGTCCCGACGGCTTCGGCTTCCAGGGCCTCTACGAGCTCGGCGGACCCGAGCGCGCGGTGTTCCTGCGTCACGGCGCGGTCGTCGGCATCCCGCGCGGCTACCACCCGGTGTGCGCGGCGCCCGGGTACCGCTTGTACTACCTCTGGGCGTTGGGGCCGCGAGCGGGAACCGCCCGGGCGCTCGCGCTGCACGAGGATCCCGCGCACCGCTGGCTGCACGACTCCTGAGAAACCCCGGCACGCGAAAGGGCCCCACCGCAAGCGGTGGGGCCCCGTCCGAATACTCAGATGTGAGCGTTCGTTACTTGACGACGAACTTCACACCCTTCGTGTTCACGTACGTGCCACCGGGGCACTTCCCACCGGCACTCTTCAGCGAGAACGTCACCGAGCCGGTGATCGACTTGCCGACGAACAGGCCCGCGGTGATCTTGCCGGTCGTCGTGGCGTTGGTGATGGTCTTGGTCGACTGCGTGACCTTGAACCCAACTGCGGTCGACGTCTTCTTGTTGTTCCACGTGACCACGAACTTGCCGATCGTGGGCTTCCCGGTGGGCTTGGCGAGCGTCGCACAACTCGACGGCGTCGTGCTCTTCGTCGTCTGGGTGAACACCGTCGTGCCGCTGGTCACGCCACCGCCACTGCAGCTGGCAACCGTGCCGGCCGAGGAGAGGCTGTCGATGACACCGCCGGACGCCGGCAACGCCGGAGTGAACTTGAACGTGCCCTTTGCCGCGTTACACGTCGGCGTTGCCGCCGCCGCGCCACCGGGCGAGGCCATGACGAGCGTCGGCACCGCCAACGATGCCACCGCCAACAACACACCAAACGACTTGCGCATAGAAAGCCCCCTCAGGCTGGTCGAAACTTTGTGCCGGTCTACCAGTTTGCCGGGGGACTGTCCACAGTCACGAGCGCGCGAAAAGGTCCCACCGCGCGAGGCGCAGTGGGACTTTTCGCAATCAATCCGACAAATCGGTCGCCCGGCGACGGGTTACCGATTCGTACGGTGACTACTTGATGGTCAGTGCACCAACCGACTTGAACGGAACCGAGGCCAAACCGGTCTTGGTGCAGGACGTTCCGAGCGTGTACTGCGTCAACACCGACAGCTTCGAGCCCTTGAACAAGCCGGTCGAGATGGAGCCCGCGATCGTCTGCTTCGTCGGGTTCCCCGTCACGCCCGTGAGGGTGACCTTGGCGGTCGAGCTCGCCTTCGTGTTCCACACGATGGTGACGGTGCCCGTGATCTTCGCGGTCGCACCCTTGGCCACCGACGAGCAGTTGCTGGCCACGCCGAACTTCAGCGCCGCGCCCACGGTGCCGCCGGTCACGCCGCCGCCGGTGCAACCGGTGAGCTTGGCGCCCTTGATGGTGATCGCCGACTTCACCGTCGCCGTGCTCCCGATCTTCGGGAGTACGGGCGAGAACGTCGCCGTTCCGCTGACCGACTTGCAGGTCGGCTTCGCGGCCGCCGCACCGGCCTGGGTCGCGATCATCCCTGCCGGCAGCACCATCGCCGCGGCCAACAACACTCCTGCAACCTTGCGCATACGAATTTCCCCTTGGGTTGGTCCAGTCAAATCCCGAGCGGTTTACCAGAGGCGCGCCCGAATTCTCCGAGCGGAGCGCCGAACGTTCACCGCACGTTCGCTCGCCCGGCATGCTGACGTGTGCCGGCCGAGGGCCTCTGGCTAGCCTCGATTCCATGCACGCACGGCTCCGCACGGTCGGTCTCGCCCTCTCGCTCATCCTCGTCGCCGCGGCCTGCGGCGGGTCGTCGCACTCCCCGGCGAGCCCCGCGTCGGCCAAGACCTCCCCGACCTCGCGATCGGTCGCTCCCAACACGGAGGACATCTCGTCGCTCACGCCGATGAACGACGCGCCCGACCCCGGCGCCGAGCGATTGCACTTCAAGGTCGGGCCGTTCACGGTGGAGCCCGGCCAGAACAACATCGCGAACCGGGGCGCCGCCGCGCAGCAGCCCGCCGTTGACGGCTGGATCGTCGGCATCCGCCCCAACCTCGAGTACGCGAACGGCAAGACGCCCGGCGTCGACGTGATCCACCTCCACCACGCGGTCTGGCTCAACATGTCGGCGCCGGACTCGACCGATCCGACGCTGCCGCAGCGGTTCTTCGCGGTCGGTGAGGAGAAGACCATCCTCAAGTTCCCACCCGGCTACGGATACGCGTACAAGACCAGCGATCGCTGGCTGCTCGACTACATGCTCCACAACCTCACGTCGAAGCGCGCGCAGGTGTGGATCGCGTACGACATCGACTTCATCCCCGCGTCCTCGGCGGCGGCGAAGCACATCGTGGCGGCCCGCCCGATCTGGATGGACGTGCAGAACGGCGAGACGTACCCGGTGTTCGACGTGCCGAAGGGCGGCGGCCACGACGGCGAGTACACCTACCCAGACGACGCCACCAACCCCTACGCCGGCGGACCCGCCAAGAACGTGTGGACCGTCGACCAGGACGGCACGCTGCTCGAGACCGCGGGTCACGTGCACCCGGGTGGCCTGCGCGACGACCTCTGGCTGCAACGCGACGGCGCGGTCGTGCCCACCGATCGGGCCAAGCCCGGGACCACCGACACGGTGCACCTCTTCTCCTCGGTGTCGCACTACTACGAACCGGCCGGGCCGGTCTCGTGGGACGTCACGATGTCGGCGACCCCCGACAACTGGCGGGTGCAGGTGCACAAGGGCGACAAGCTCGAGATCACCGCGACCTACGACTCGAGCAAGGAGTCGTGGTACGAGGGCATGGGGATCATGGTGGTGTGGATGACGGCCGGAACCGGCGGGACGAACCCGTTCACGACGTCGGTCAACGCACCCGGCATCCTCACCCACGGCCACCTGGCCGAAGACGACAACCACGGCGGCCCCACACCCGACACCAAGCACTACGTCGACGAGACCAAGCTGCCGTCGCGCATGGTCCCCAACGGCTACACGATCGACATCAGCAACTTCGCGTACGCGAGCGGCGACATGAGCATCGCCACGTCGGTGCCGACGATCAAGCAGGGCCAGTCGATCACGTTCGACAACCTCGACGCACCACTCGGCAACGGCATCTGGCACACGATCACCGACTGCGCGGCGCCGTGCGACGGATACACCGGCATCGCGTACCCGCTCGCGAACGGCGCCATCCAGTTCGACTCGGGTGAGCTCGGCGCGGCTGGAGTTCCGTCATCGGGGCACTTGACGTGGTCGACCCCGACCGACCTGCCGCCCGGCACGTACACCTATTTCTGCCGCATCCATCCGTTCATGCGGGGTGCCTTCCGCGTCGTCGCGAACTGAACCCGTGCGCCGCGCGTTCAAGTTGCTCTTCGGCGCGCTCGCGGTGGTCGTGCTGATCGCGGCCGGGTTCACCGTCTGGTTCGTGTTCGGCGATCGGGCGCCGGCCAAGCCCGAGCTCAGCGCGTGCGGTGCGGCGACGAGCGGCGGGCCGAAGACGCCCAACGGCCGCTGGCATCTCGCCGCCGACCCCCACGCGTACGTCGGCTATCGGATCAAAGAGCTGTTCGGCGACGCGGTGATCAAGCACGAGGTCGTCGGCCGCGCCGCTCCCGTGTCCGGCGGACTCACCGTTGTGGGCGGCCGCGTCGCCACCGCGGTCGTCACCGCCGATCTCACGAAGCTCACGAGTGACCGCGCCGCGCGTGACACCTACATCCTCGACAACGGCTTGGAGAGCTCGAAGTTCCCGACCGCTCGCTTCACCCTGGCGAAGCCGATCGCGCCGAGCGCGCCGGTCGCGAAAGGTGCGGCGATTCACACGCAGGCCTCGGGATCGCTCCTCGTGCACGGCGTGACCCGGCCGATCACCGCCGCGGTGACGGCCTGCTGGAACGGCCCGACGATCGACGTGGTCGGCACCGCGCCCATCGTGCTCCACGACTACGGGATCAAGCCTCCGCACACCGTCATCGCCGACGTCGACAGCCACGGCTCGATCGAGGTCGACCTCGAGTTCGCCCCCGGCGCGGCCTGATCGGCCGGAGGCTCGGCGATCAGCCCGCGTTCACCACGGCGGCCGGCAGCTTGGCCATCCGGGCTTCGAACACACCGACGATCCCCTCGATCGTGCGCTGACCCGCGACCTCCGACTGCGCCCCTTTGGGATTGGCGAAGTAGAGACCGAGCAACGCGCGACCGCGTCGGAGGTACACGGCAACGGAGGGCGCCGTCTCGGCCGGCGTGGTCGCGGTCGCCGGCGTCGTCGACGTGAAGCTGTAGGCCTGGCGCTCGACCGTCGGCACGCTCGGCCAGGAGGCGTCGGGGGCTGCGGCGAACACGGTCTCCGCGGGGTCCTCCCCGACCGGGCTCGTGATGGTGCGATGCGGGCACGCGGCGCTGACGCGGCGCAACTCGGCGAATGCCTGAGCCGTCGCCGCCGCGTTGCGGTACAGCACCGCCTCGGTGCTCAGTGACGCCGTCGAGTTCGAATCGACGTCGGCAACCTGCAGACGAGCAGTCCGGAGGCGCTCGCTCGGGTACGTGCCGTTGCACAGGTCGAGTGTCGGCTGGTCGAGCAGGTTGCCGCTCGGGATCAGCACCACCGCACGCGTCGCGGCGACGTCGGCCTGGCGCACGACGACGGTCGCCAGCGCGCGCCGGTCGGGATCCCGCGAGATCGCGCTGCGCGGCACCGTCGTGGAAGGTGTGGTCGTCGACGAGCCGGGAGTCGACGGCGACGGGACGAACGGCGTGAGCGGGGATGCCGACGGGCTCTGCGCGGTCGACTTCGAGTGCGAGTGCGAGTCGATCGCGAACCCGATCGCTCCCGCGATCAGCACCGCGACGACCAACGCGGTGATGCCCGCGATCAACGGACCGCGCCCGCGGCGCGGCGCCGGCGCCAACGGGTCGCCCTCGAAGTTCGTCGCGCCGAACGGTGGCCCGTAGCCCCCGGAAGGCGGCGCGGCCGTCGCCGGCCACGGGTCGGTGGCGTCGGGCGTGCGCGCGGTCGCGGCATGAGCCGGGCCCCAGCGGTTCGTCTCGCCGGTCCACGCCTGGCCCGACCAGTAGCGGTACTGGCCGGCCGTCCACGGATCGGCGTACCAGCCCGGGGCCCACACGCCGGCGGCCGTCGGTCCCTGTGGGCCCGCGCCCTGTGGACCCGCGCCTTGCGGACCGCTCGGCGCTCCGGGCCGGCTCGATTCCTCGGCGAGGTCGATGGGCTCGAGCTCGGGAGGCTCGGGGTCGGGAGACTCGTCGTCGGTCATCGAACGCGTCCGGGGTTTGCGGCGAACATGTCCGCCATGAGAGCGCAATACGGCTCGGGATAAAAGTCGGGGCCCCGGCTCTGCTCCGGACACCCGTGCGACCACGTCACGGTTTCTCCATCGGCCGGGCCCCGGCGCGGCGCAGGGCTCTCAGTCAGCTCACATCCGCAGGTCACGCCGGTCCGACCACGAGCAGCGGATCGGAGCCCACCGGATCGACGCGCGGCGTGACCCCGACCGACGTGAACGCGCGTTGCCACGACGCCTCCTCGACGGAGCTCAGGTGCGTCCGGACGATGTAGAGGTGACTGCCGGTTCCGGCGCGGCGCCACCGGTCGACCGCCTCGCGCAGCCCGTGGGCAATGTCGGCGTACGTGCGCGAAGCGATGTAGACCGCGTCGACCCCCGACACCTGCGTCCCGAAGCCCTGCCCCGAGTCGTCGTGGTGAAACGTCATGTGGCCGTGCGGCCAGTAGTACGAGAAGCCGAAGTTGGCCGACTCGTTCACCAGCACGACGTCGTGCGCGCGGTACTTGGCCGACACTGCGAACGTCTCGGACCGAACGTCCTCGGCGGGAATGTTGAGCTCGCGAACGTGGTGCACGAACCCGATCGTGAACAACGCCGCGAGCACGACGCTCGCGACGCCGGCAGTAACCGTGCCGATCTCGGCGCCCCGCACCGGCGGCAACCCGCGCGCGGCACCGACGAGCCCCACCGCACCCAACGCGACCACGATCAACGACGCGACGAGCAGGAACTGCGACGTGCGCAGATCCAAGTAGGGATAGCGACGGAGGCGGCCGATCACCGCCATCTCCACCCACAAGACGGGCACCGCGATCGCAAGCGCGCGCGCCCGGACGCGCACCAGCACCACCAGTCCGAGCGCGAAGAGCACGACGAACACCGCAACCGGCATCGCGAGGTCGGGGCCGAGGCGCGCCAGCTTGTTCCAGGTCGCGTGCACGATGTGTTGCGGGGAACCGGTGAGGTACTGACTCGCCCAGTACGCACGTAACTTCGGGTTGAGGTTGGGTGCCACCGCGGCCGCGAAATACGCGACGAGCAGCACGCCGGTCGCTCCGCCTACGACCACGATCTCGATCGCGCGGGTGCGAGCGCGCCCGAGCAACGCCGACGCGAGCAGGCCGCCGAACACGGCAACGGTCACGAACAGCGCAGTGGAGCTCAACGGCGCGGTGACGACTCCGGCGACTGCGAGCCAGATCAACGACTTCCGGCTCGGCGTCCGCTCGGCCCATGCGCCGAGCGCGAGCAGTGCGACTGCGCAGAACGCGTCGCACGTGTACTGCTTGAGGTCGTTGCGAATGAGCGAGACCGGCGCCAACATCACCACGAGCGCGGCGACCGTGGCGGCGAAACGCGCGTCGAGTGTGCGCCGCCAGCCGAGCGTTCGCGTCAGCACGTAGCTCGCGCCAACCGTCAGCATCGAGAATCCGAGCACCAGCAGACGGCCGCGTTGCAGGCCGGAACCCGGCACCAGCTTGAGCAGCGCGACGAAACCGAACGGCGCGCTGGAGCTCAGATGCGGCAGGCGCGTGAGCGGCGCCCGGATCAGCGCGGCGACCCACGCTTCGTCGAGCCAGAACGGGTGCTTCAGCATCGTACGAACCGGGTGCACGAAGATCGTCGCGAGCGTGGCGACCGTCACGATCGCGGTGTCGTAGCGGTCCCATCGGACGCCGGGCGTGGCCTCGGTCACGCCGAGATGATCACACGAACACCTCGCGCCGAGGCGGATCGGGAGCAGCCGCTCCGAGCGGGCGCAGTGGTACCCTGCCCGACCCGAGTGGCGCGTGAAATTCCGCGCCCGTCCACGCGTTACGTCCCCATCTCACGTTCGAACGCAAGGCTCTATGCATGACGGCCCAGCAACCCGGCGACGTCAAAGTGCTCTTCCTCGCAGGGAAGGGACGGAGTGGCGGCACGTTGCTCGCCAGCCTGCTCGGCCAGCTTCCGGGCTTCTTCAACATCGGCGAGCTGAACCGTCTCTGGGACTGGGGCCTGGTGTCGAACTTCCGCTGCGGTTGCGGCCTGCCGATGCAGGAGTGCCCCACCTGGGACGGGATTCTCGCAGCCGCCGACGAGCTGCTCGAGGCCGAAGGGGGCGCCGGAATCGCGCCGCTGCGAACCGCGCGCATCGACCTGGCCCAGGCTTCGGTGGTGCGTTGGCCGCGCATGCTGCAACTCCTGCGCGCCCGGCCCGGCTCCCGCCAACACTGGGATGACCTCGATCGGTACACCACTGCGTCGTCGGCGGTGTACCGCAGCATCGCGAAGCTGACCGGCGCGCGCGTCGTCGTCGACTCGTCACGCCTTCCGATCGAGCCGGTCGCGCTCGGGCTGGTTCCCGGCGTCGACGTGCGCGTCGCGCAGGTCATCCGCGATCCGCGTGCCGTCGTGTACTCGTGGAAGCGATCGAAGATCACCACCGATCGAGACACCGGCGAGTACATGCCGAAGTTCAGCGCGTCGTTCTCCACCACGAGTTGGCTCGCGCGCAACCTCGTAGTGGAGGCGATCGGGCGCCGCAGTCCGGTCGAGGTCGTGCAGTACGACGCGATCGCGCGCGATCCCGCGGCGGTGTTGCGTCAGCTGGCCGACTTCGTCGGCGAGCCCGCCGGCGACCTGGCGTTCCTCACGTCGGAGACCGCCACCATCGCGCCGACCCACTCGGTCGGCGGCAACCCGGTGCGGATGACGAGCGGCGCGATCACCATCGAACCCGACGAGGAGTGGCGCCGCGGCATCGAACCCCGCGACCGCCTGGTGGCCACCGCGATCGCGCTGCCGCTGCTCGGCCGCTACGGGCTGCCGGTGCGCAGTGGCGCCGGCTCGGCCCGTGAACAGGCTCCCGACGACCGCAACCCGGGCCTGCCCGCGCTCCCGACCCTCACGACCAACGCATGGTTGCGCTTCGATTCGATCCGCCGGGCCTTGCGCATCGCCCAGCCGAACACGTTGCTCGAGATCGGTGCGGGCGAAGGCGGGCTCGGCTCGTGGCTCTCGCGCCACTACCGCTACACCGGCGTCGAGCTCGACGACCGATCGCGGTCGGCGGCCGAGGCGCGCATCGCGAGCAACGGGCACGGCGAGATCAAAGCCGACATCGCCGACGTGCAAGACCACGGCTTCGATCTCGTGTGCGCGTTCGAAGTGCTCGAGCACATCGCCGACGATGCCGCGGCGCTCCGGCAATGGCGCGACTATCTGCGCCCGTCGGGCTGGTTGCTCCTGAGCGTCCCGGCCCATCCGGAAGACTTCGGCGCGGCCGACGAGCTCGTCGGCCACTACCGGCGCTACGAACGCGACGGTCTCGATCGCCTCCTGCGCGATGCGGGATTCGAAGTCGTGCGCCTCGACAGCTACGGCGCCGGGCTCGGGCATGCGTTGCAACGGGTCCGCAACCGGCTGGCGCGCCGCGTCCTCGCGCGCCGAGGCGAAGAGGGCGACACCCCCGAGGAGCGCACTTCGGGAAGCGGTCGGTTCTTCCAGCCGAGCGGTGTCGCGACGGCGGTCGCGTGCGCCACGATCGCCGCGCCGGCGCGGCTGGCGCAAGCCCCGTTCGCCGGCGGCGATCTCGGCACCGGCTACGTCGTGCTCGCGCGCCGTTCCGAGTGACGCCACCGCACGCCGACCGCCGCGACCTGCGCGGGCGGCGGATACTCGTGATCGGCACGTTCGACCCGACGACGCCGCGCACCCGTCAGTGGTTCCGCCTCCTCGACCGCCTCGGCTGCGGAGTCGAGGTGAAGAACGTCGGCTCGTGGGGATCCGACCGGGCGTCCGACACCGCGGTGTCACCCGTGAAGATGCTCCGCAACGTCGTGCTCGGCCTGGCGCGAGCGGCGTGGCACCTGCTCACGTGCCCGCGGCCGGATGTCGTCGTGTTCCTCTACCCCGGCCATCTCGACGCGTGCGTGCTCGGGCCGGTCGCGCGGATTCGGCGCATTCCGGCGGTGCTCGACGTGTTCATCTCGCTCTACGACACCGTCGTGCTCGACCGCGGGCTACGGAGCAAACGCTCGCCGGTGGCGCTCGCGACCCGCGCGCTCGACGTCGCCGCGTGCTGGAGCGTCCGGAGTGTCGTGGTCGACACGCCCGAGCACGCCGATTTCTTCGCGCGCTTCACGCACCGCGGCCGTTCGCACTTCGCGGTGTTGTGGGTCGGTGCCGAGGAGCAACGATTCGTCACGGCCGCCGATCCCGGCGACGACGCACCGATCCTCTGGTATCTCACGTACATACCGCTCCACGGCTTCGAGACCGTCGCGCGCGCCGCCGCGGAGCTCGCCGACGACGGCCGCATCTTCCGGCTCATCGGCGACGGCCAGGAGCGCGCAAGCGCCGAGCGGCTCGTGCGCGAGCTCGGTCTCACGAACGTCGAGTTCGTCGCACCGGTGCCCGAGGCGGAGCTCCCCGCGGAGATCGCGGGCGCGTCGATCTGCCTGGGCGTGTTCGGCACGAGCGACAAGGCCGCACGCGTCGTCCCCAACAAAGTGTTCCAGGGCGCGGCAGCCGGCCGCGCGATCGTCACCGCGGCCACTCCGGCGGTCATCAACGCGTTCGGCGACGCGCTCGTGACCGTGCCGGTCGGCGACGCCACCGCGCTCGCCGACGCCATCCGCGCGCTGCGGGGCCCGGCGCGTCTCGCGGTGGCGGAGCGAGCGCGCGCGACCTACGAGCAGCACTACTCCGAGGCCGCGCTCGCCGACCAACTCGGCGCGATCCTCGCCACCCTGATCGAACCGGCGTGAGTGAGCGGTTTAGGGGATCAGGACGACTCGGCCGACGGCTTGGCGGCTCTCGAGGTAGGCGTGCGCGGCGGCCGCCTCCGCGAGCGGGTAGGTCCGATCGACCTCGACGCGCAGGCGCGCGGCGGCGACGTCGTCGACGAGCGCGCCGATCATGGCTTGCGCTCTCGGCGTCGTGATCTCCGCGCCGAGGAACACACCGGTGATCGACTGATTGCCCGCGCGCAGCGTCCCGGCGTCGAACGCCACCGCGTCGCGGCCCGCGTCGCCGACGTAGGAGCAGCGGCCGCGGTACGCGAGGCACTGCACGCTGCCGGCGAGGATCTTGCCGCCGACGGAGTCGACGACGAGATTCACGCCGCGCCCTTCGGTGATCGCGCGGACTTTGTCGACCCAGTCGTCGCGCGAGTAGTTGACGCCGTGGTCGAGACCGAAGTCGTACAGGCGCTCCAGCCGCTCGTCGCTCGAAGCGGTGGCGATGACGGTCGCACCCGCGCGCTTGGCGAGCTGGATCGCCGCGATCCCGACGCCGCCCGCTCCGGCTTGGATCAGCACCGTCTCCCCCGACTGCAGGTGGCCGAACTCGAACAGGCAGTCGTCGGCGGTGCCGTAGGCAACCGGCACGCACGCCACGGGAACGATGTCGGCGCCGTCGGGCACCGGCCAGGTCAGAATTGCCGGGACCACCGCGAGCTCGGCGTGTGAACCCCAGAGGTTCGTTGCGACCACCCGCTGGCCGACGTGGCGGTCGGTCACGCCCGGGCCGACCTCGCGGATCGTTCCGGCGCACTGATACCCGACGACGTGCGGAACGGCGGGCATGTCGCCGCCGGCGCGGTTGAGGGTGTCGCCCCCTTCGATGCTGATCGCCTCGACCTCGATGAGCACGCCGCCCTCGTAGACGACGGGATCGGGAACGTCTTCGTAACGCAAGACGTCGGGCGGACCGGTTTCGTAATAGACGGCGGCTTTCACGGGCCGGATGCTACGCCGTTGGCTTGAGCGTCCGCCGCCGGGGCTTGGTCGCGAGCAGAACGTCGAGCACCTCGCCGATCGTCCGCTCGTGCAACGTCATCTCGGGAAGCGGAAGCCCTCGCCGGACGACGTAACGGTTGCGGCGCCCCTCGCGTTGTTTCACGACATATCCGGACTCCGCGAGATCGGTGACGATCGCGAACGCGCTGCGCTCGGTGATGCCGAGCGCGGTGGCGATGTCGCGCAGCCGGACCCCGGGATCGGACGCGATGCACAGCAACGCCCGGCCGTGTCTGGTGAGGAAGCTCCACTCCGTCATCGATCGATAACTCTAGCAATATATTTCGTGTATTAATTCACCAATAACGGAACCCGGTCAACCGCTCCCGTGGTGATGGTCGATCCCGTGCTCGTGCGCGTGGCTGACCCCCTGGTGGAGGTGGGTGTGGTCGTGCACGAGGTTCACCGACCGGAGCAACGAGCGGTCGCCGAGCATCTCGCCGG
>CAZLEC010000065.1:0-6196 GCA_964558245.1 uncultured Burkholderiales bacterium
GCCGACCGCGGTGCTCAACCGGGTGCTGCGCGACGCGCAGGCCGCGCACCCGCCGCCGATCGTGAAGAAGCACCGGCCGCGGATCCTGTACGCGACGCAGGGTGCGACCGACCCGCCGACGTTCACCCTGTTCACGACCCGGGCCCTGCCGCCGCAGTACCTGCGGTACCTCGAGCGCAAGCTCCGGGAGTCGTTCGATCTGGGCCCGACGCCGATCAAGCTGCGGGTGCGCCGCCGCGACGAGTGAGGCGCGCGCCCCGCCCGCGTAACCTGTCGAGATGACCGACTGGCCGCCGCGCGTCGAGATCCGCGAAGTGGGCCCGCGAGACGGCTTGCAGAACGAGGCGCCCGTCGCGGTCGCGGAGCGGATTCGCCTCATCGACGCGCTCTCCGCCACGGGCCTGCGCCGCATCGAGGCCGCGGCATTCGTGTCGCCCACGGCCATCCCGCCGATGGCCGGCTCCGAGGAGGTCATGGCCGGCATCGAGCGCCGGCCGGGCGTGGTGTATTCGGCGCTCGTGCCCAACGCGAAAGGTGCCGAGCGCGCCATCGCGGCCCGAGCCGACGAGGTCGAGCTCGTCGTGAGCGCCAGCGAGACGCACAACCAGAAGAACGTTCGGCGTTCTGTCGCCGAGTCGCTCGTCGGCGGGTTCGAGGTGGTTGAGCTCGCGCACGCGGCTCACATCGAGGCCGAGGCGATCGTCTCGACCGCGTTCGGATGCCCCTACGAGGGTGATGTCGCGCCCGAGCGGGTGGCGCAGCTCGCGGGCCACTTGATCGACTCCGGCGCCGACCGCTTGTCGTTCGGCGACACCACCGGCATGGCTACGCCACGGCGGGTCAACGACCTGCTCGACGCGCTCGAGCGCGCGGGCATCGGCGCGGAGCGAGTGGGCCTGCACTTCCACAACACGCGCGGCACCGCGCTCGCGAACGTGCTCGCCGCGCTCGAACGCGGAGTGGTGCGCTTCGACGCGTCGGTCGGGGGTTTGGGCGGCTGTCCGTACGCGCCGGGCGCATCGGGCAACGCAGTCACCGAGGATCTCGTGCACATGTGCCACGACATGGGCATCGAGACCGGCATCGATCTCGATGCGCTGATCGGTTGCGCGCAGCTTGCGAGCGAGATCGTCGGCCGGGAGCTGCCGAGCGCGTTGCTCCACGCCGGCCCCCGCACCCGGACCTACGCATCGTGAGCGACCAGTCGCCGGTCGACGAGTTCGAGCGGCTCGCGCAGCATTCGGATCGCGCGCGGCAGGGGAACCTCGCCAAAGGCGCCGACAAGCTCGCCGAGCAGCACAAGCTGTTCGTGCGCGACCGGCTCGCGCGCTTGCTCGACGCCGGCTCGTTCGTGGAAGACGGCCTGCTCGCGAACGCGCTCGCCGGCGATCTCCCGGCCGACGGCGTGGTCACCGGTGTCGGCCGCATCGACGGCCGGCCGGTGTGCGTGATGGCCAACGACCCGACCGTGAAAGCCGGTTCGTGGGGCGCGCGCACGGTCGAGAAGATCGTGCGGCTCACCGAGCACGCGCTGCGCCACGAGCTGCCCGTCGTGTACCTCGTCGACTCTGCGGGCGCCCGCATCACCGATCAGGTGGAGCTGTTCCCCGGCCGGCGTGGCGCCGGCCGCATCTTCGCCAACGAGGTGCGGCTGTCGGGCAAGGTGCCGCAGGTGTGTTGCCTGTTCGGCCCGTCGGCCGCGGGCGGCGCGTACATTCCCGCCTTCTGCGACGCGGTGTTCATGGTCGAGGAGAACGCCTCGATGTACCTCGGCTCGCCCCGCATGGCGGAGGTCGTGATCGGGGAGAAGGTCTCGCTCGAGGAGATGGGCGGCGCGCGGATGCATGCGACCGTGAGCGGTTGCGGCGACAACCTCTGCGCGTCCGACGAGGACGCGATCGACGCGGCCCGCCGGTTCCTCTCCTACCTGCCCACCCGTTGGCGGGAGCTGCCGGTGGCCGCGCCCGGCGTCGCGCCGGTCGAAGGGGCGCGGCCGATCCGCCTCACCGTTCCGAAAGAAGAGCGGCGCGCCTACGACATGCACAAGGTGATCGACGCGCTCGTCGACGCCGATTCGTTCTTCGAGTTGAAGCCGCTCTGGGCCAAGGAGCTGATCATCGGCCTCGCGCGGCTCGACGGCGCGGTCGTCGGCATCGTCGCGAACAACCCGATGCACCTCGGCGGGGTGCTCTTCGTCGACTCGGCCGACAAGGCGGCCCGGTTCATCTGGTTGTGCGACGCGTTCAACGTGCCGCTGATCTTCCTTGCCGACGTGCCCGGCTTCATGATCGGCTCGCAGGTCGAGCGGCAGGGGATCATCCGGCACGGAGCGAAGATGATCACTGCGGTGGCCGAAGCCACCGTGCCGAAGTTCTCGGTGATCGTGCGCAAGGCGTACGGCGCCGGGCTGTACGCGATGTGCGGCCCCGCGTTCGACCCCGACGCGTGCCTCGCGCTGCCCACCGCGCAGATCGCGGTGATGGGTCCCGACCCCGCGGTGAACGCGGTGTTCTACAACCGGATCCAGGCGATCGAGGATCCCGACGAGCGGGCCGCGTTCGTCGCCGAGAAGCGCCACGAGTACACCGAGGACGTCGATCTGGTGCACCTGGCGGCCGAGCTCGTGGTGGATGCGGTGGTACAGCCCGAGGATCTCCGTGACGAGTTGGTGCGGCGGCTCGCGCTGGCCGCCGGCCGGGTGCGCGCCGACACCGAGAAGCGGCACGGCGTCCCCCCGGTCTGAGGCCGAGCGGTAGGCTCCCTCGGTCACACGGGCTGTGGCGCAGCTTGGTTAGCGCGCTTGACTGGGGGTCAAGAGGTCCCGGGTTCGAATCCCGGCAGCCCGACTTAAAAGGCCTGCTCAGGGCATATATTCAGCGTCTCAGCAAGCCGCTACCAAAGTCTCTACCTAAGATTTAGGGCTGCGACGCCGAAATCACATCGGGTCGAGAAGCCGAATGTCGCGTGGCGGGAGTTCGACGGCCGCGAAGGTATTATCGGAGCGAATTGGGTCGCGTCGCCGCGACAAGACCTGAGGCGCGCAGCCACCAAGGTGTCCGACAACGCGGTCAACTCGGGTCCGGTGGTACTGCGTTCGTAGTAGTCGTCGAGCCTGCGCGCGGACGATTCGCTGCGGCTCCCTTGGGCGCACTGTGGATACATGATCCACGTTGAACATCTCACCAAGGCGTATGGGCCCACCAAGGCGGTCGACGACCTGAGCTTCACAGTCCGTCCCGGCATCGTCACGGGCTTCCTCGGACCGAACGGTGCCGGGAAGTCGACGACGATGCGGATGATCCTGGGACTCGACCGTCCGACCTTCGGAACGGCAATGGTCAACGGCAAGGTTCTCGCCGAGCACGAGGCCCCGATCACCGAGATCGGTTCGCTGCTCGAAGCGAAGGCGATTCACCCGAAGCGCTCGGCCCGCAACCACCTCCGCGCGCTGGCCGCGACGACCGGAATCGGCGATCGAAGGGTCGAGGAAGTGCTCGACATTGTCGGGCTCACCGATGTCGCCGACCGGATCGCCGGTGGGTTCTCACTCGGCATGGGTCAGCGGTTGGGTATCGCCTCGGCGTTGCTCGGCGACCCCGAGACGATCATGCTCGACGAGCCGGTCAACGGTCTCGATCCGGAAGGCATCGTCTGGATCCGAGAGTTGCTGAAGGGTCTCGCACTCGAAGGCAGGACCGTGCTGGTCTCCTCGCATTTGATGACCGAGATGGCCTTGACGGCCGAGCATTTCGTGATCATCGGACGTGGTCGTCTGATCGCCGACGTTTCGGGCGACGAGCTCCAAGCAATGGCCTCGGAGCAGTCAGTGTTCGTCCGGACACCGGACGGCCCGCATCTTCGCCGGCTCCTCGCGGCCGACGGCGTCGAAGTCCGCAACGAAACGGGTGTCGACGACGGCTACACGATCACCGGGGTCGACGGCGACTCGATAGGGCGACGAGCGGCTGCCAACGGTCTCGTCCTGCTCGAACTCACGCCCCGGCGCAGCTCGCTGGAAGCGACGTTCATGGCGCTCACTCACGACTCCGTCGAATACCAGTCACACACAACGAACTTGATCAGCACCGGAAAGGCTGCCTGACATGTCCGCTCCCTCTGCACTCTCCACATCCGACCCCGACATCTCGCCGAGAGCGACGGTCGCGGTGGACCTTGTCGACCACGCCGAACCGAAAGCACACCTGCGAGTCACACAGGGGTCCGTGGTCCGATCGGAGTGGATCAAGTTCCGATCCGTCCGCTCGAACATGATCACGCTCGTCGCGGCCGGCGTGGTGTTGGTGGGATTCGGAGCCCTGTTCGCATCTCTGGCCGGCCGCAGCAATGCGGTCGGCCCGAGCAACGCGGGCTCGGACGCGCTTTCAACGACGTTCGGCGCACTCGACTTGACCCAGCTCATCCTCGGGGTGCTCGGCGCACTCTTCATTGCCAGCGAGTACAGCTCCGGGATGATCCGAACGATGTTCACCGCAGTCGCCACACGCGTTCCCGTCCTCCGGGCCAAGGCGCTCGTGCTCGGCGCAGGCGCCTGGGGCGTGATGACCGCGGCGGCATTCGCCGCGTTCTTCATCGGACAGGCTGTCTACGCAGGCAGCGGACGGACCTTTGCCCTCACCGACCCCGGTGTGCTCCGCAGCGTCTTGGGCGTCGGCGTCTACGGAGCCGGCGTCGTGTTGATCGGGCTCGCGCTCGGCTTCCTCCTACGAAGCACCGCTGCCGCGATCGGAACTCTGGTCGGCGTGTTGATGCTGGCTCCCGGCCTGGTCAGCCTGCTCCCCGGCGGGATCTCGACGCCGCTGGGCAAGATCCTGCCCAGCAACGCAGGCTCGGCGTTCACGAGCGTCATCCAGAGCAGCGACCGTCTCACACCCGCAGTCGGGTTCGCGGTGTTCGCGGTCTGGGTCGTCGGGCTGCTGGTCGCCGCCGCCGTCGTGCTGAAACGACGGGACGCGTGAGCAACCTGCAGTCGCCGGTAGCTGCAGCAGCGCCCAGGTACGTTGGGGTGATGGCCCGAACGGGAGCGTTGACGAAACCGTCAACGAGCCCGGCGGCCATCGCCTTACGTACACGTCTGGCCGACCTGACGATCTGGCTGCTGATCTCGGCACCGATCCTGATCAACGTGTTCGTCGACAAACGCGGCCGCCCCGCCGTCGACATCATCGGCACCTTCGTCGCACTGGTGCTGATCGGGCTCCGTCACCGATGGCCGACAGCCACCGCGATCGCCGGCCTCGTGGGCGTCATCGTCGCGACCGCGGCCGCCTCGCGCCCCACCGTGATGTTGCCCCTCGCAGTCGTGCTGCTGTTCAACGCCGCCGTTCGTTCAGATCGCCGCCGGTCCTACATCCTGTGGGCTGCCGGGCTCGCCGCGTTCGTCACGTGCGTCGTCATCCTCGCTCACCGCAACTTCTTCGGTCCCGAACTGCTCGCTGGGTTGGCCTGGCCGACGCTCGCCGTCGCGGCCGGCGACGCCGTACGCAGCCGACGCGAAGCGCTCGCGGTCGCGCTCCAACGAGCTGAACGCGCCGAACGCACCCGAGAGGCCGAGGCCCGCCGCCGTGTCGCGGAAGAGCGTCTGCACATCGCGCGAGAGCTCCACGACGTGATCGCTCACCGAATCGCTGTCGTCAACGTGCAAGCGGGCGTCGCCGCCCACCTGATGCGAACCAAGCCCGACCAGGCAGAAGCAGCACTCGCCACTGTCCGCTCATCGGCGAGTCTGGTCCTCGACGAGCTCGCCGGCATGCTCGGCGTGCTCCGCGCCGACGAAGACAGCGCCGCTCCCGTCGACCCCACCCCGACACTCGCGGAGATCCCTGCCCTCATCGACTCCTTCGCCTCCGCCGGTCTGGCCGTCACCTACGAATCCTCAGGGGAGACTCGGCCCGTGACCTCGAGCACCGCACTGGCCGTGTATCGCACCGTTCAGGAAGCGCTCACCAACGCACACAAGCACGGCGACGGCTACGCCCGAGTACGCATCGCCAACAACCCACACGAGATTCACGTCACCGTGACAAACCGTTCCAACGCAAGGCCCAGTGACGACTCGGGGTTCGGACTGATCGGCATGCGCGAGCGCATCAACGCAGCCGGCGGAATCCTCACCACCGCCACGTCCGACGACGGCACCTACACCCTCGAGGCCATGTTCCCGCTGCCAGTCACCGCC
>CAZLEC010000065.1:6296-12253 GCA_964558245.1 uncultured Burkholderiales bacterium
GTCCGACGACGGCACCTACACCCTCGAGGCCATGTTCCCGCTGCCAGTCACCGCCCGGCAGGAATCGTGACTATCCGCGTCGTACTCGCCGACGATCAAGCGCTCATCCGCGCCGGATTCCGGGCGCTCATCGAATCAGAGGACGACCTCGAAGTCGTCGGCGAAGCAGCAGACGGCGAAGCAGCAGTCGCCGCCGTTCGTACCAGCCGCGCCGACGTCGTTCTGATGGACATCCGGATGCCCGGCGTCGACGGCCTCGAGGCAACGCGGAGGATCACGAGCGACAGCGACCTCGCCGGCGTGAAGGTCGTGATCCTCACTACCTTCGAACTCGACGAATACGTCTTGGAAGCAATCCGAGCCGGTGCCTCCGGCTTCGTCGGCAAGGGCATCGAGCCTTCCGAGTTGATCACCGCGATCCGAGTCGTTGCCGCCGGCGACGCGCTCCTGTCACCCCGCGCCACCCAAGCACTGCTCGCGGCCTTCACCACATCACCCGCCGCATCGTCGGCAGCAACCTTCGTGTCGCCGAAGATCCTCGACGTCCTCACCAACCGAGAGCGCGAGGTGATGGCACTCGCCGCTCGTGGCTTGACCAACGACGAGATCGCCGAACGCCTCTACCTCTCGACGCTCACCGTCAAGACACACGCCAACCGGGCGATGATGAAACTCGACGTCCGTGACCGCGCCCAGCTCGTCGTCCTCGCTTATCAGACCGGGCTCATGCGGCCGGACCAACCATGAGGCTTCCAGGCGCTGCTACTCGTCGCGACACGGGCCGCATCGGCTGAGTCGTCCGCTTCTTCCCGAAGCCGCCCAACTCTCCGTCGGACCACTCACCCGACGCCGTGGCCGGCATTCACCAGTGCTCGCAACGGTCGATTTCGGCGCGCCGCCATCAGCTCAAGCGAGCTGCGGAGACCGACGGCTGCACCCACACCACCAATCCCACGAAGCCCCGAACAATGGAGAACAACAATGTCCACCCACCTCGTGCCCACTCACATCGCAACCGCGAACCTCCGACGGCGACGACTCCCCACCGTCGCCGCGCTCGGCGCCGCCATCATCGCGGCGGTCATCGTCAGCGACTCCGTCAACGTGCTGATCGCAGAGATCGCCCGAGCGCGCGGCGTCTCCGATTCCTTCCAACCGCTCCAGTTCGGGACATACACGGCTCTCACCGTGGCAGGCATCATTGTCGGCGCAATCGGCTGGCAGGTGGTGCGCAATCGAGCAGCCCGCCCCTTCTGGCTGCTGTCGCGTTTGGTTCCGATCGTCTTGGTCCTCAGCTTCGTCCCAGACATCCTGGTCGGCATCAACCACAGCCAAGTGGGAACTACGTGGGGCGGGGTCATCGCGCTGATGAGCATGCACATCGTCGTGGCCGCTTCTGCCGTCGCTGGCTACGCCACATTCCTCCCGGTGAAACGGACGTCGTAGACGGAAGAGAGCCGTGGACGATCCGGTCACCATCCGACCGATAGAGCCATCCCTCAGCGCGGTTGACGCTTGTCGTGAGGCTGCCGGCGTGGCAGGGCTCAGGGGGTGCGCGACGGGGTTCTAAGTATGGGTATGTATGAAATCCACCTTAGCTTGGCCCTGTCTCTGTAGGATTTCATACATGGCAAAGGCGACCGCGCTTGAGCGACTGCGGCGACTTGGTCCGGTCTTTCGTTCTACGCAGGCGACGAAGGCGGGGGTCTCCTGGCGCGATCTGTATGCGCTTCGCGATGAGGGTGTTGTCGTCGAGCTGTCGCGTGGTGTGTTCCAGCTGGCGGAGAGCGACGGGACGGGCAATCTCGATTTTGTTGTGGTCAGCGCGAGGGTTCCGCACGGGATGATCTGTTTGAACTCGGCGCTCGCGTATTGGAGTCTCAGCGACGAGATTCCGGCTCAGGTGCACGTCGCGGTGCCGGAAGGTTCGCATCGACCAACGATCGACTATCCGCCGACGCGCGTGCATGTGTTCCGGGCAACGACGTTCGGACTCGGGCGCGTGAGAGTGAACCTTGATCGCGGCGAACACTTCTCGATCAGCGACTGTGAGCGCACCATCGTGGATGCGTTTCGACTTCGACATCTGATCGGCGAGGATCTCGCGCACTCGGCACTTCGGCGCTACCTGTCGTCGCGTCCGAAGCCGGCCCGCATCGCAGAACTTGCGCGAGCGCTGCGGGTGTGGACTCCGTTGTCGCATGCGATGCGCGTGTTGCAGGAATGAGCGACCGACCGCAGCGCGACACGGTCTCCGGTCGCGTCTACCTCGACCTCCAGAACCGGGCTCGACGCGAAGGCCGACCAACCGATGAGCTCTTCGTCCTCTACGTTCTCGAGCGGTTCCTGTTTCGCCTGAGCATCTCTTCGTATCGTGAGCGTCTGGTCCTCAAGGGCGGAATGTTGCTCGCCGTATTCGAAGAACGCCGCGCGACGCGCGACGTCGACCTGCTCGCTCGGGGCGTCTCCAGCGAGATTGACGAAGTCGCTGCCCTTGTTCGCGAAGTCGTCGCGATCGACGTCGACGATGGAGTGGTCTTCGAAGCCGACCGGCTCGACGCACGAGTTATCCGCGACGACGCGCTCTACGCGGGCGCGCGCATCGTGGTGCCGGCACGAATCGGCCGCGCCCAACACCCCTTGCACCTGGACGTGAACGTGGGCGATCCCGTAACCCCGGCACCCGTCGAGGTCGAGTATCCGGCGCTATTGACCGAACCGTTCACGATCGTCTGCTACCCAATCGAGACGGTGCTCGCGGAGAAGATCATCACGATGATCGAGCGCGGTGATGCAACGACACGAGAACGCGACTTCGCCGACGTTGTACTGCTCACGCGAAGACACGTCATCGACGCCGTCACCTTACTGGCCGCCATTCACGCGACAGCGGAACACCGGCAGGCAGAAGTGAAGCCGCTTCGAGGCGTTCTTGTCACCCTCGCATCGACGCGCCAGCCGGACTGGGAACGTTTCGTGAGTCGAACCGGGGTCGACGCGCCCGCGACGTACGCAGAAGCGATCGAACGCATCGCCGAATTCGCGGATCCGATTCTCGCCGGAGACGTCAGCGCCGGACGGTGGGACCCCGTCGAACAGACTTGGCGTCGTTAGCAACTACCTAAGATTTTACCTAAGAAACGTAGCGAGACGTACTGAGACAATGGCCCGGAACGCGATCGCGAAACCCCTGGTCACGGAATCTCGGTGAGACGTGCTGAGACGTAGCGGGATGGTCGGGCGGTAACTGGGGGTCAAGAGGTCCCGGGTTCGAATCCCGGCAGCCCGACCGCAAAAGTGCAGGTCAAGGCCCTACAGCGAGTCGGGGCCCGCCCTCGTGAGGCCCCGAGGGTAGCAGCAGGGGTAGCAGTAGCCGAGGTACGACCGAGGGCGGAGGCGGACGGATCCGCTTCAATGACCGCGGCCAACCAGCGTTCCTCTCTATGGGCTCCGACGAGTGTGCGCTAGACGCGACGAACGAAATAGACGATCAGGACGATCACGAGAATTACTACGAGCGTCCCGAACCCGATGTACATGACCGTTCCTCCTCCAGGTTTGCGTTCAGTCTTGGTGAGAGCGCTGCTCGGCCTCGTGCCCTTTGGCTTCGATGCGAGCCTTGTCGGCCTCGGCCTCTTTGACTGCGACCTCGCGTAGAGCGCCGGCCTTTTCTCCTTGTGCCTCGCCCTCGCGCCGCAACTCGTCCTTACCCGTTACCGCGCCGACGACTTCTTTGACCTTGCCCTTGACGCCTTCGACCACGCCTTTGACGCCGGCCTCCGGGCCTGTGTCCTTGTCGCTCATACCATCTTCCTCTCTGTCCTCGACCACCAACGATGGCGGCCGACCGCTCTTCGAACGTCTCTCCGACAAGCGTACGGTCCGGGCATCCCATTCGGCAGAGGCCAAAGGCCCTTCATCGGATGTCGCTCTGACCCGGAGCGCGCTGGATGTGGGCGGGCCGGCGTGAGAAGGTGGCTCATGCCCGAAAAGGCCCTGGAGAAGCGCCTTCAGCCCCGCCTGGTCATCGGCGCGGTCGCGGCGGTACTCGTCTTCGTGTTCATCGTCGAGAACACGCGACAGACGAAGATGCGATTCCTGATACCCCAAGTGACGGCACCACTCTGGACAGCACTGTTCATCGCCGCACTGCTCGGCGCATTGGCCGGCGCGCTGATTGCGCGCCACTTCGCCGCCCCTGAACTCCGACGGCTCCGGGAACGGCCACCCGCACCCGACAAATCGCCCGAATAGCGCCGTCGCGCATCGACTACACGAGGATCGCCATTTCGCGGTCGCGGTCAACCGGGATGGCGCGTCAGGCGCCTGTCGTTGCGGTGCCTTCGCTCGCTCCGGTGGCCGGCCGGCGGTGTACGACCCAGGTTGCGATTGTGGCTGCTACTGCGATGAGCGCGAGTGCGACGTATGGGAAGGCGTCGTACGGTGCGGGTTGGCCAGGCTTGCAGAGCTCGATGAACGGAACGATCAGCGCGACCGATCCCAGCGTCGGGATGATGATGTGCCGGAGCGGAGAGAACATCGTGCGATGGCGGCGCCACATGAACACGGGCAGTGAGAGATTGGTCAAGAGGTAGACGGCGAGGATCACGATCGTGCCCATGGTGGAGCACTCGGCGTACAGACCTACGGGGTTCATCGATCGGGTATCCGCGCCAACGACGCGACTGATGCCCCAAATTGCGATGATGCCGAGCCCGATCACGGCCATGGCGATGATCGCGTTCACGGGCGTGTCGTTGGCGCGGCGGATGCGTCCGAGCCACGCGGGCAGCAGCCCTGAGCGTCCGGCGTCGTAGAGCATGCGCGCTTGCGAGTTGCAGCCCGCGACGAGTGCGGCGAGGACGGAGACGATCCCGGCAATCCACGCGAGAACGGCCGCTCCGTGGAGGTAGTGGTCGGCGACGGTGAGGAACGGGACCGAGGTCCGTCCGATGGAAGAGACGTTGTAGTGAAAGCCGGTGATGGTCGCGTAGGTGAAGAAGACGAACAGGACGGCGCCGATCGTGATCGAGATGTACAGCGCTCTCGGAACGGTCCGTTTCGGATCGCGGCATTCTTCGGCGAGTGCCGGTCCGTTCTCCCAGCCGATGAACATGTATAACGCCAAGGGAAAGCCGGCCGACAGGCCGGTAAGCCCTCCGGAGAGATGCGCCCACGAAAACGGTGCGCCCGACAGATGGCCGCGCTCTTCGACGAGGACGACGACGCAAACGGCGACCATGACTGCGACCTGTATGGCGACGGCGACGCCGACCGCCGTGGTCGAGAGCTTGACGCCGCGGGCCGTCAACCAGATCGCGCCGATGGTGAACACGAAGGTCAGCGGGGCCCAGGGCACGTTCCAGGTGGTGTAGTGCGCGAGCGTCATCGAGACCATCCCGCCGGCCATGGTGAACACTCCGGCGATCGCGGCGGTGTATCCGACGGCGACCAGCAAAGCGGTGGCGACCCCGGCTCGCGGTCCGAGCGCGGTCTCGACGTAGGTGATGAAGCTTCCGGCCGACGGTTCGACCTTGGTGAACTCGGCCACCGTCGAAGCGAGCAACGCAACGGCGATCCCAGCCGCGAGGATCGTCAGCGGGGCCGCGACGCCGGCGGTGACCGCGATCACGCCGAACGCGAAGTAGAAGTCGATACCCGGTCCGATGTTGGCGACCGTCGAGACGGTGAGGTCGGCGGTGCCGAGCTGACCAGGCTCGAGCCCACCTCCGGTCGCGCGCCCGACATTTGTCGACACCATCGGGCAACGGTAGGCCGTTGCTCGACGCGGTCGTGTTCGACCCAGGCGGCCGTCGAACCAGTTTCGGTCGTACCGCGTGAAGAACGGCGACTGCTGGGCGCACGTGGCGGCTTACGTGGCGGCGGGGCGCCTGCGCCTCGGCTGAACCTTTCGAGGAGATCCCGGCGCGTACACTGAGTATTGAACCTTGAGAAGG
>CAZLEC010000066.1:0-12166 GCA_964558245.1 uncultured Burkholderiales bacterium
GGGTCGACGCAGCGACGGGCACCATCGACATTCCGGCCACCGCCAACGCGACAGCAACCCGCTTCAACTTCGGCCCCACGTCCCCACCTTTGCCAGTCCGAGATCGGCGACGGTACACGCCGCGTCACCCACGCGCGACATCACACAGGTGAGTCGTTAGGCCTATTTTCCTCGTCGGAAACGCGCACGCGACGATCGCGTCGTCGCGAGGCATCGATCGTCGGCTACGCGATCATGCGGTCCGCGAAGCGGCGGAGCAGGTCGATCTTCTCGTCCAGCGGTTGAGTATCGGGCTCGGTCGTGTAAGGCCATCGGAAACCGACGATCGCGTCGGTGACGCCGGCGTCCTCGAGGCGGCGCACACCGTCGGGCGTGTACGCGTCGATCGATACCGCGTGAATCTCGAACGGATCGCGGTCGCGTCCGTACTCGGCGCGCAGCTGCTGCACGCGCGGGATCATCACGGCGAGCTCGCCCGCGTCACCGCCCGCGTGGATCCAGCCGTCGCCCCGCTGCGCCGCGCGCCGCAGTGCCGGCGCGGAGTGGCCGCCGACGAGGATCGGGATCGGTCGCGCCGGGACCGGTGTGATCTTGCAACGGTCGAGCTTCCACACGTCACCGTCGTATTCGAACCAACCGCCGGCCGTCAGGCCGCGCACGATGTCGATCGTCTCGTCCATGCGCACGCCCCGCTTCTCCCAGGGCAGGCCCATCGCCGCGAAGTCCTCGGGCCACGGGCTGATGCCGACACCGAGCCGCAGCCGGTCGTCGGAGAGCACCGCGATGCTGGCCGCCTGTTTCGCGACGAGCACGGGCGGGCGGATCGCGAGCTTCACGACGAATGTGGTGAAGCACAGCCGGCTCGTCTGGGCCGCGAGGAACGGGATGAGCGTGAACGGCTCGATGATCGGTTTGTCCTCGAGGAACGCGCGGTCGCCGTCGGCGGTGTACGGATACCGCGTGTCGGAGTGCGCCGGGAACAGCACGCTGTCGGGGACCACGAACGAGTCGAATCCCGCGTCCTCGGCCGCGCGGGCGAGGGGCGCGAGGTACACGGGATCGCAGAAGGTCTCGGCATAGCTGAATCGCACACCGGGAGGCTCGCCATCGACCGGCCGCCCGGTCAAGTCGCGGCGTGCGAATGCGTGGAGGCGATCACGCCCGCACGAGGAGCAGCACCAACGCGTAGTGGCACACGCCGGCGCCGACGACGAACGCGTGCCACACCTCGTGGTAGCCGAACGTCTTCGGCCACGGGTTCGGCCAGTTGCGCGCCAGCACGACCGCGCCGAACGTGTACAGCAGACCGCCGACGAGCAGGAGCGCGAGCTCGGGCCGGCTGAGCGACCTCGCCAGTTGGGGCGCGGCGATCACGGCGAGCCAGCCCAGCCCGAGATACATGGCGAGCCCGAGCGCCCGCCACCGTTCGAGCCGAACGATCGTCACGGCGATGCCGACGACCGCGCCGCTCCACGCCAGCACGAGCAGCGTGATACCCATCGCCGGTCGCAGCGCGAGCAACGTGATCGGCGTGTACGAAGCCGCGATGAGCACGAAGATCATCGAGTGGTCGAGATACTTCATCACGCGTTCTGCGCGCACCGACCAGCGCCGGCGGTGATAGAACGCGCTGACGCCGTAGAGGCCGGTGAGCCCGGTCGCGAAGATTGCCGCGCTCACCTCGGCCGCGGCGCCGCGCGCCAACGCGACGAGCGCGATGCCGGCGGGAATCGAGACGAAGAACGCCACCTCGTGGAACCAGCCCCGAAGCCGCGGTTTCGGGGTTGTGTGAAGGTTCACTCCGGCGACGATAGCCCGCCGGCCGGTCAGCCGAAATGGTGATTCGTTCGTACTCCTCGCAGACCCGGTACCCAGAACGGCCACCTCGTACGGCGAATGTGACACCGGGTTCGCGGGCCGGAAAGGACCGACCTGAACGAAGTCGACCTCGCCCGGCTGGCAGACTCTCTGCTTCACGTGGACACCGGACCTCTTCTCCGCCTCGACGGGCTCACCAAGCGCTACGCGAGCACGACCGCGCTCGATCACCTGACCGTCGAGCTCCCACGCGGGCGCATCGGCCTCGTGGGCGCCAACGGCGCGGGCAAGACAACGACCTTTCGTCTCCTGCTCGGGCTCGCGCACCCCACGGAGGGCCACGTCGAGGTGTGCGGCCTCGACGTCGCGCGCGACCCGATTGGCGTGCGGTCGCGGCTCGGCTACATGCCCGAGCACGACTGCCTGCCCCTCGATCAGACCGCGGCCGACGTCGTTGCGACGTTCGGCGAGCTGAGCGGTCTGCCGGCCCGGGCCGCGCGGCAACGCGCGTCCGACATCCTCGAGCTGGTTGGGCTCGACGAGGCTCGATTCCGGCCGATCGGCGAGTTCTCCACCGGAATGCGCCAACGCACGAAGCTCGCGCAGGCAATCGTCGGCGACCCCGAGCTGGTGCTCCTCGACGAGCCCACGAGCGGTCTCGATCCGGCCGGTCGCGACGACATGCTCGCGCTCGTCTCCCGCCTCGGATCGTTCGGCATCTCCGTGTTGATGGCCACGCACCTGCTCGACGACGTGCAGAAGGTGTGCGACTACGTGGTGATGATCGACGGGGGCCGGCTGGTGGTCGCCGGCGCCACCAACTCGCTCCTCGAGCGCACCGGCGCCGTCACCGTCGACGTCGGTCCGCGCGGGCCCGATCTCGTTGCCGCACTCCATGCGATCAACCGGACGGCGGTCGTCGCCGAGGGTGTCGTCGAGGTCGAGAGCACCGGCGACGACGACCTCGAACTGCTGCGGGATCTCATCGCACGGCTCGAGTTACCCCTCTACCGGCTCTCGACGCGCGTCACCTCGCTCGACGAAGTGTTCCTGCACCGATCCGAGGACCTGACGTGAGCGTCGTCGAGACCCACGGCATCGACGCCGGGCGGAGCGGTGCGGTGTACGACCGCGGCTACCGCCCCTACGAAGGCAAACGCGGCGGACGCGGCGCGGCCACGTTCGCGCTGTACAAGGCGTCGATGCGACGCGCGTTGGGCATCCGGAGATCGTGGCGCCAGAAGGTCGCACCGTTCGTGCTGCTCGGCATCGTCACGATCCCGGCGGTCGTCGAGGTCGGGATCGGGTACGTGACCCGTAACCGCTTCGTCGCAGAACGGTTCCACATCATCACGTATCGCGGATACGTCGGCGTGTCGTCGGCATTGTTGCTGTTCGTCGCGCTGGTCGCGCCGGACGTCATCTGCCCCGACCGCCGGCAGCGGGTGCTCCCGCTGATGTTCGCCCGGCCGATCACCGGCGTCGACTACGTCGTGGCCAAGCTCGGTGCGATCGCGACAATCCTCTTCGCGTTCTCGTTCCTGCCCCAGGTCGTGCTCTTCGTCGGCAACATGCTCGTGAGCGACAGTGCGCTCTCCTACTTCACCGGCCATCTCGACGTGCTCTGGCAGGTACCGACGGCGGTCGCGCTCCTCGCCGTGTACTACACGGTCATCGGTGTCGCGATCTCGTCGCTCACCGACCGCCGCATCGTCGCGGGCGCGTCGATCATCGGGCTGTTCCTCATCACGTCGGCGTCGTCGATGATCTTCGTGGGTGACTTCCACTTCAACGGCGGCTCCCCCGGCGGGTTCCTCAACGTGCTCGCCATGCCGTTGTACTTGCGCGACCTGGTGTTCCTCGGCCACATCGGCGACCCGTCGCAGCTCTCCGGAGTGACCGACGGCGGCCTGCTCGCGGTCATCATCTACGTCGCGTTGGTCGCGGTCGGAGCAACCGTGCTCCTGCGCCGGTACCGGTGGGTCGAACGATGACCGCGCCGCTCGAAACAACGCCGGACGATCCCGCGTTCGCCGAAGACGCGACCGTCACGGTCGACGCCGTGTCGGTGTGGTTCCGCCAGAAGGTCGCGTTGTCGGAGCTCAGCTGCTCGTTCGGTCCCGGCGTCACCGGCCTGCTCGGGCCCAACGGGGCCGGCAAGACCACACTCATGCGCGCCATCACCGGACTGATCGACGTGAACCAGGGCGCCGTGCGGGTAGAGGGCAGCGATCCTCGCCGCAATCGCGAGGTCTTCCGCCGGCTCGCGCTCGTGCCGGAGGACGAAGCGGTTCCGGCCGGGCTCACCGCGCGCCAGTTTGTGCGCTACGTGGCCGACCTGCACGGTGTGGCCGACCGGGCCGCGCCCGACGCCGCGTTGGCCGATGTCGAGATGCTCGACGTCGCCGACCGCAACGTCGACGAATTCAGCAAGGGCATGCGCCAGCGGACAAAGGTGGCCGCCGCCCTCGTGTGCGATCCCCACGTGCTCGTGCTCGACGAGCCGCTGAACGGCGCCGATCCGATCCAACGCCTGCATCTGATCGCGTTGTTCCAACGGCTCGGCGCGCAGGGCCGGACCGTGATCGTGAGCTCGCACATCCTCAACGAGGTCGAGCGCCTGGCGCCGCGCGTGATCGTCCTCATCAACGGTCGGCTCGCCGCGGCGGGCGGACACCACGCGATCCGCGACGCGATGGACGACCGGCCGCGTCACGTGCTCGTCCGCTCCGACGCGGGCCGGCGCCTGGCGTCTTCGTTGATCGCGCTCGACTCCGTCGGCGGCGTGACGTTCGACGCCACCCGGGACGGGCTCGTGATCGAGACCGCGCGCGCTCGCGAGTTGGCGACCGCACTGCCGAGGCTCGCACGCGACGAGTCGATCCGGTTGCTCGAAGTGCGCGCGCTCGACGACTCGCTCGAAAGCCTCTTCCGGGAGCTGATCCGATGAGCTCGAGCGCGCCGGAGACCCGGGCGCGGGCCCGCTCGGCGTTCGTCGCGATCGTCGTCTACACCTTGCGATCGTGCTTCCCGCGCAAGCGATGGATGGCCGTGCTCGTGCCGTGCGCCGGCGCGCTCGCGTTCGGGCTCCTCGCGTACGCGGTGAACGACTCGACCTCGCGAGCCTTCGCACGCGTCGCGGCCGACGGCATCTTCGCGCTCGTCGTGCCGATCACCGCGCTCGTGATCGGCGACTCCGTGCTCGGCGCCGAGGTGCGCGCGGGGACGTTCCACTTCACGTGGCTGTCGCCGACACCGACGTGGCAGATCGTGCTCGGTCGCTGGTTGGGAGGCGCGATCGTCGCCCTGGTCACGATCGCTCCGGCCACTGCGGTCGCCGCGGTCATCGCCGGCACTCCGGCGAGCGCGGCCGCGGCCTTCCTCGGCGCGGCGGTGGGCAGCATCGCGTACATCGCGGTGTTCATCGCCATCGCGTCGCTCACGCGCCGTACGGCGGTGTGGTCACTGGCGTTCGTGTTCCTGGTCGAGCGGCTGCTGGGGAGCGCGCTCACGGGCATCGCCCAGCTCTCGCCCACCTGGGAATCACGCGCGATCTTCGTCGGCTACCTCGCCCACCCACCGCACTCCCTGGTGCGCAAGGGGATCCCGCAGGGCGGCGCCGCGGTCGTGCGGCTGCTGATCGTGGCGGTCGTCGTCCTGGCCGTCGCGATCTGGCGGATGAACCACATGCGCATGGCCGGCGCCTCCGACTGAGCGCGCCGGGTGACGAAGAGGTGAACTCTTCGCATAGATCACGGCACAGGGGTGGACGACGGCGCAAGAATGCCGGGCCATGACCGAGATCAACATCTTCAAGAGCTCGACCGACGCAATGCCCGTCGGAGCAGGCGAGGTGCTGTTCCGTGAGGGCGACGAAGGCGGCGACATGTTCGCCGTCGTCGAAGGCGAGATCGAGCTCGTCCGCAGCGGCGCCGTCGTAGAGACCGTCCGCCCCGGCGGCATCCTCGGCGAGATGGCGTTGATCGATCCCGCACCGCGCAGCGCCGCCGCGCGAGCGCGCACGGACGCGCGGGTCGTGCACATCGACAAGCGCCGGTTCATGTTTCTCGTGCACGAGCACCCGACGTTTGCGCTGCAGGTCATGACAGTGATGGCGGAGCGGCTCCGGAAGACCAACGAGAGCGTCGGCAGCCGCGAGCACTGAGCGAACCGCTCACGCCGGCCGGGTTCTCACCCGATGCCGGCACTGCGACGTCGCACGCGAGCAGCTCGACGCGGACACCGCCCGGGACTTCCGAGAGACTCGCGGCCGCGGCGGCGCGTGGCGCGCTCACCGCCGGCGACTGCCACGCCAACGTCGTCGCGGCCATCGGTGACGCATCGATGGCAAACGACGCCGGCGCCAGAGGTTGGGTGCACGCCGGCGCGTACGGCTCGCCGGGGAAGTAGATGTCCCACTCGGCCGGGCTCAACGGCCGCGCCGCCGCCGCGCACAGCTGACTCAGCAACGCGTCGGGTGTCGTTCCCCACGAGTCGGTGAAGAAACGGGTTCCGCTGTCGTCGAGCGCGACCGCCGCGATCTGACCGTCGGCGGGCATCGCGACCGACATCCGCCCGGAGGGCTGCGCGTTCGCGGGTGAGAGACGCGCGATCCCGAGCGGCTGCAAGAGCCGTCCCAACTCGTCGCCGGTCAGCACCGAGTAGGTGCCGTGCACGCCGTCGACGTCGGTGTAGAAGTTGAGGCCGACGGTCGCGACCTCGCCGTTGTCGGTGATGGCCAGCGACGTCGGGTCGAACGGCGACACCGACGTGAGCACGATGTCGGTCAACACCGCTTGACCACTCGCGGCCGAGCCGACGTCCCAGACCACGACGCCGCCGCCGGTGTTCCACGCGAGCTGCTGACCGTCGGGTGTGAAACCGAGCGCGTAGCCGTCGTTGCCGTAGAGGTTCGGGTCGACCGTCACCACTCCCGGGCGCATGCCGAGCGTGTGGACGATCGCACCGCTGCGCGCGTCGACGAGCACACCCCCGACCTCGCGGGAAGCTCCCTGCGTCGCGACGAGCGCCACGATGTTCGTGCCGGGCTGGAACGCCGGCACCGACACGAGCTGCTCGCCCAGGCCGACGCTTGCGTTCTCGATGACCTGGAGCGGCTGCCCGGTCGCGAGCGCGTAGGTCGCGAGCGCGCACTGATGCGAACCCGACGTGCCGGTTGCGTTGTCGTCGAAGGTCACGGCCACGACGTCGCCGGAGTCGTTGAGGGTCACCCCGACCGGCGTGTCGTGCGGCATGTGGTCGAGCGCGGTCGCGCCCAGGGCGACGCCGCCCACGACGTTCCCCGTCGCGGCGTCGAGCAACACCACCCGGCACGGGCACGCGTCGTGGGTCGCGATGATCACGATGGCTCGCGCCCCACTCGGATCGAATCCGACGGCCGCGATCACCTCACTCGGGCTCAGTCGCACCGCGAGTGAACGCTCCACGTGCGCGTTCTGGTCGATCATCACGATGGCCTGCGGGCTCCAGCTCAGCGCGCTCCCGCCCGCGGGCCCCATCACCACGCGCGTACCCCGCGGCACGACGCCGGGGTTGGGCACGATCCCCGACGACGTGCTCGCCGGCGCGAGCACGTGGATGATCTGGAGGGCCGACACGCTCGAGACCGCCAGCTGGCTGCCGTCGGGGCTGATCGAGAGACTGCACGGGTTCGACGAGCACAGCTCGAGCGACGCGACGCCCGCGGTGGTCCACCCCGTCGGTGACAACGACCAGATCTGGTAGGTCGGGCTGCCGCTCGGGTTGAGGAACACGGCGCTGCGGCCATCGGGAGTCGACGTCTGCAGGTTGGTGAGACTGCCGGCGTTGAACCCGGGTGGGACCGTCCGGATCTTCACGACCTTCGCCGTCGGCGCCGACACGGTGCGCGCCAACGCGGCGCCGACGTGGCGCTCGTTGTTGTAGACCCAGACGGTCGAGCCGCCCGCCGCGAACGACACGGCCGGCGGATCGGCGGTCTCGGTCGGCACTTCGCGCGGCGGATTGTCCCACGGACTTCCCGAAAGTGCGCCGAAGCCGCCGAGGTCGAGCGGTGCACCGGCCCGGCCGGTGGCCACGTCGATCGGGACCAACGAGTACAGGTTGGCCCGGCGGTCGACGACCGCGGCAACGAGTGAACCGTCGCCGCTCACCGCGACACCGACGGGTTGGAACGTCAGCGCGACGCGGCGCGGCGCCGAGCCGCGGGTGGCGATCTCGATCGCGTCGGCGTTGTTCGGCGCGAGCCAGGCCATGGTGGAACCGTCGGCCGACAGCGAGGGCAACCGACCCAGACTGCCGGGATCGACTGCGGACTGCGACGTGAGCGACCACGCCGAGACCGCGCCGAGCCCCCCGGCCGCGTTGCCGGTCAACCCCAACACGGTTCCGTCCCCCGAGAGCGCGACTTCCGGGTTGAGACCGGCCGCGCTGGTGGCAGTCGCCGCGAGCGAGCCGTCCGTGTTCCACACCTGCACGACGCTGGGCCGGTTCGACTGCGCGGAGGCGAAGGTGGCAAAGCGCCGGCTGTCGGCCGACCAGGCATCGAGCGCCGAACCATTGTCTTGGTACTGCGTGGCCGGCCCGGCGCGTTGGCTGGTCACGAACCGGCCCCCGGCGTTCGACAGCGACAGGAGCGCGCCGCTCGAAACCGAACCGTCGATCCCGATCCCCGGCTGCAGACAACCGGCATCGGGATAGTTGTCGGTCGCGGTCGCGACGGTCGGGTCGATTGCGCTGCTCGCGCACGCGTGCCGTACGGCTTCGGCCGAGAGCGCCACGCCGAGCTGGTAGGTCTGGTCGCCCGAGCTCATCAGCTGCTGGCTGCGGCGCGCGGCGAGCCTCGCTTCGGCGAGCAGCGTCGACTTCCGGAGCGCGAGGCCACCCTTGATCAGGTTGGTGTTGGCGGTGCTGAGGTTGACGTTGGAAATGCTGAGGTTGGTGACCGCAGTGTTCAGGTTCCCGTTTGCGATCTTGAGATCATGCGACCGCGCACGAATGACTTTCTCGCCGGCGCGGATGACCTTGTTGCCCGCCTCGACCTGTCCGAGCCGCCTCTGTGCCAGCCCGTTGGCCGAAACGGCCTTTCCGGTCTCGATCAACGCGACGTGTCGCTGCGCGTCCGCGTTGTGCTGCGCAGTCCTCGCTCGGGCGGTGGCCTTCACCGCGAACACCGAGGTCGTGATCGCGGCGACCGTCAGCAGCGCGAGCGCGACCGCGGCGCCGATGGCGAGCCGCACCGCGCGCCGGTGCTGGCGCACGTCCTCGCTGGCGAGCTCGTCCTTCGCCATGCCGTGCACCGGCGCGGCGAGATCCGCGACCTGGTCGCGGAAGCGGCCGTCGGTGAGGTCGAGTTGCTCGGCCGACCGCGCCCAGCGCATGTCGATGTGGAACGGCTCCTCCGAGAACGCGCCCGCGATCGCGGGACCGAGCGCCGTGGTCGCGTTCCAGTCGAAGTCGTTGGTCTCCTCGTCCCAGAGGATCTCGCCTTCGGTGAGCAGCACCAACAGCCCTTCCGAGCCGTGCTTCGACCGCCAGTGCTCCACCTCGCGTTGGCACCACACCGACGCCGCCGCGTCGGGTGACGCCAGGACCAGGAAGTACCGCGAGTCCTCGATCGCGTCGGTGATCGAGGTCCACAGGCCCGGGTTGGCCGACAAGGCAGTGCGGTCGCGGAAGACGTTGAGCGCCCGGCGCCGGTACCACGGCTTCGCGAACTTCGTCAGCCCTTCCTGCACCCGTTCGGACAGCAGGTCGTCGCCGCCGTGACTGTACGAGATGAACACGTCGTAACTCATGCGGCTACGACCTCCGGCCCTCGACCGCCCGGGAGACGCGGAGAAGCGTCCGGGCCTACGGTCTGCGCCTCGCTACTCATGCCGACCCTCCCGCCTCGCAACGCCCGAGCATCACCCGCGGCCGCACCGAATCACCGTCCCGAACACCCGGGCGCGTCGCATCTTGCACCGGGAACGCGTTCGCGCACGCGATGCCAGTCCGACACGCGACCGTTCTGAAGCGAGTTGACCGCCCGCTCAGCTGATCGTGATCGAGACTGAGATATTGGCCGATTGCGGCCGGGCTTCGGAGTCGGTGACGTGCACGACGCACTTGAAGGTGCCCTTGGCCGTCGGCTTGCCGGTCACGGTGCCGCTCGCAGCATTGATCGCGAGCCCGGGAGGGAGCTTGCCCGACGTGATCTTCCAGTGGAAGGGCGCCTTGCCGCCCTTCGACAGCAAGTGCGTCGAGTATGCGGTGCCGACCTTGCCGTTCGGGAAGGTGGAAGGCCAAACCAGTCGGCCCGTCGGCAACACCACGCTGAAGGTCGGGTCACCGCCCGGCACGAGGATCGTCGCGACGACGGTGCTCGCGGTGTTCCTCGTCAAGAGCAGGCACGGCGCCTGGTTCGCCACGACCGAGCACCGCAACAAGATGCCGACGCCGGCCGTCGGGACCGTGGGATGCGACTCGCTCAGGAACGGGATCGTCGAGCTGTAGCAGACCTTGGCGTGCCCGGTCGCGACTGCCCGCAGCGTGATGGTGACGGTGAGCGAGTTCGCCGACGAGAACCCGGTATCCGACATCGTGGTGCCCGGCAGCACGGCGATCGACGAACCCGGACACGCGACCGGCGCGCCGCCGGCGACGACCGAGATGCTGCCCGTCGGCAGGTCGGTGGTGCCCTTGACGTCGACCGATCCGGCCGGAGCCGACGACGACGACCCGCTCGACGAATTCGCGTTGCAGACCTGCGTGTCGGTGCACGTCACCACGCCCGCCGTCGGCACGAACGCGTTCGATTGGCCCGATGGGCCACTGGTTTGGGGCGGGTTCGTTCCCGTCGAGGCGGTCGCCGTGCAGGTATAGGTCTTGCCGTTGGTCAATCCCGTCACGACGACGGGTGTGCCCGTGCCCGACCCCGTACCCGGCGCACCGTCACTCGAGGTGCACGTGACCGTGTAGCTCCCGATCGAATAGCTGCCGTTCGGAGCCGGCGGCCCGACCGCGACCGACGCCGAGCCGTCGCCCGGGGTCGCGGTGCCGATCGTCGGAGGATTCGGCGGCGGCGCACCGGCGTTCACGTAGACGCCGAACGTTGTCTGCGCGGTTGCGGGCACGTCGAAAGAGTCGCCCGTCGCCGTGCACACCACGGTGCTCTGCCCGGGAGGGAACGTCGTACCGGACTCGTGATCGCAACTCACCGATACCAGACCGCGCAGGTCGGAGCCCTTCGGCATGGGGAAGGAGACCGACGCACCCCCCGGACCCGTCGCCGCGACGAGTACGGAGTTGACGTGCACGATCGTGATGCCGGGGTCGTACACCGTGACCGTGAAGCTGTGCGTCACCGTACTCGGAGTGTCGTCGGGGTCGGTCACCGAGCAGCTCACCGTGGTGACCCCGATCGGGAACGCCGAACCCGAGACCAGGCCGCCGCCGCTCGCACAGCTCACCGGGGGCGCGGACTCGTCGTCGCCGTCGGTGGCGACCGGAGTCGCGAACGACACAACCGCTCCGGCCGCGCTGGTCGCGTTCGCCGTGATGTTGGCCGGCGGCGTGAAGTCGAGATCCGAATCGATCTGCTCCGGAGTGATCGTCACGTTGACGGAGCCGGTGTTGTCGGCGTAACAGCAGGGCCCGTCGTCGGCGGCGAGCAAGAGCTCACCGGGCCCGGTCACCGTGACGCCCAATCCGATCTCGAACCAGCTTCCGCCACCGTCCAACGAGCCGAGCAGCGACTGGTAACTCAGGCCGGGGGCAAGGCAGTTGCCGGCGCATGGAGTTCCCAGACCTTCCGGCCCCGTAGCCGACTGATTGGGGTCGACATTCCAACTTCCACTGGCGGTGACGGTCGCGGTTTGACCGGACGCGAGCGACACGCCCGAGTCGGTCGAGAGGCTCGAGGCCGAAACGATGACTGTCGCGGCGCCGGCCGGAGTCGCCGCCGCCATCGTCTCCACGACGCCCGCCGTCATGGCGACTGCGAAGAAGACGGCCAACCACCGATGCGGTCGGCTCACGTGTCGGAGACCTACGACTCGACGTCGGCGTAGCGCTGCGCGCATGACTACCTTCCTGGATCGCGTCCGGCTTCGCATCCTTGCATCCCCGCAGCCGACGTGGTCCGTGCCTTGCATCATTCCTCGGTCCGAAACGCTATGTGTCTTCGTGATTTACCGTCAACTCGCCGCGTGCCTGCTACCGACATCGAACCTTCAATGTGCAAGGGCGCGTATCTGCGCGTTGGCGGCGCGGAGACGGCGCGAGAGCAGGCGCGCCAAGTTCGACTGAATCGTCGGACGCACTGTCGGGTATTCCTCGTCGAGCCGGCGCAGCGCCGCGAGGGAGA
>CAZLEC010000067.1:0-12135 GCA_964558245.1 uncultured Burkholderiales bacterium
ACCGACGCGTGGTGGAAGGAAGAGCGCGGCCAACGCATCTTCGTCGACTTCAACCAGAACGCGCCGCACAAGACGGTGTTCGGCGCGTGGTGCGTGCGGGCCCGCCCGGGCGCGCAGGTGTCGACTCCGTTCGCCTGGGACGAGCTCGACACGATCGATCCCGACGCGCAGACGATCGCGACCGTGCCCGGCCGGGTCGCAGCGATGGGCAACCCGTGGGCCGAGATGGACACGACCCCGCAGTCACTCGAGCCGCTGCTCGCGCTGCACGAACGCGACCGCGCCAACGGCCTCACCGACGCGCCGTGGCCACCCGTGTACCCGAAGATGCCGGGTGAGCCGCCCCGCGTCGCTCCCAGCCGGGCCCGCAAGCCCAAGTCGACGGACTAATTTCCTTGCCAGCAATATAACTCAGTAGTAATGTAAGACGATGGCTGCCCTGGTCGACGTCTCGCTCTTCGACGTGATCGCCGAACCCAACCGGCGCCGCATCCTCGACCTGCTGCTGGAGCACGAGCGCCCGGTCGGCGAGCTCGTCGCGGCACTCTCGGTCGGCCAACCGGCCGTGTCGAAGCATCTCCGCGTGTTACGCGACGCCGGCCTCGTCGAGTCGCGAACGAGCGCGCAGCAACGCGTCTACCGAGTGCGCGCCGAGCCGCTGCAGTCGATCGACAACTGGCTCGCGCCGTATCGCGCGCAGTGGTCGGCGCGTCTCGACGACCTCGAACGTCACCTCGACTCCGCCCCCGATTGAAGGAGGACAACATGTATATCGACGGACAGCTCGAACAAGCGGGCGCGCGCAGCCGCTTGCGGTTCACCCGGTCGCTTCCCCACGCGCCGGAGAAGGTCTGGCGCGCATTGACCGAGCCCGCCCAACTCGCGGCGTGGTTCCCACACCAAATCGTCGGCGACTTCGTGACCGGCGCGTCGTTGCGGTTCGAGTCGAACGAGGCGGGGGTGCCGACTTTCGACGGCCGCGTGACGAACGCCGACCCGCCCCGCCTGCTCGAGTTCACGTGGGGCGACGACCTCCTGCGCTTCGAGCTCGAGCCCCAAGGCACGGGAACCGTGCTGACGTTCACCGACACCTTCGACGAGCACGGCAAGGCCGCGCGCGACGGAACCGGTTGGCACGCCTGCCTCGACGAGCTCGGTTACGCGCTCGACGGCGCCCCGCTGCCGTGGGACCGCGTCGCGCACTGGCGAGAGATCCACCCCGGTTACGTCGAGTCCTTCGGCCCGGCCGCGTCGACGATCGGCCCGCCCGCCTGCCACCCGGTGAACGGCTGACCGGGAGACCTTTACCCGAGGTCCTTCACCATGCGCACTTGATCCGTCGGCGCGTAGCGCGCAGAGAGCCAGAACTCCTCCGCCGCCGCGCCCCCGGCCCGACCGACGATGAGGTGCATGCGGCGCACACCCTGGGACCGGAGGTGTTGCTCGGCTTCGGCGACGAGCGCCGTCGCGACGCCCCGTCGGCGATGCGCGGGCGCGACCGCGAGGCGGTACAACGTGCCGCGCCATCCGTCGAAACCGGCCACGATGGAGCCGATGATCGTGTCACCGTCGACCGCGAGCACGAGCGCACCCGGCGCCCGGTCGAGCAGCGCCTGAATCCCCGCGGCGTCGTCGGTGCTCGAAGGCTCGGCCGTCGCGTCGTTCCAGAACGCGAGCACCGCAGGGATGTCGTCGGGCCGGGCCGCACGCAGCGCGATCATGCGAACAAATCTAGAGTCCAGGGTCGATGACCTTTCGCGGCTGGCCTCAAGATGCGCTCGACTTCTACGCCGGCCTCGAGGCCGACAACTCGAAGTCGTTCTGGCTCGCGCACAAACAGACCTACGACGAGTGTGTGAAGGCGCCGTTCCTCGCGCTCTCCGCCGAGATCGAGCGCGAGTTCGGGCCGCTGCACGTGTTCCGCCCCAACCGCGACATCCGATTCGCCAAGGACAAGAGCCCGTACAAGACGGCGGCCGCGGCGGTCACCGAGAGCGAAGGCGGCGCCGCCTATTACGTGCAGATCTCGAGCGAGGGTCTGTACGTCGGCTCCGGCTACTACCACCTGGCCCCGGATCAGCTCGAGCGGTACCGCGCCGCGGTTGCCGACTCGAAGACCGGACCGAAGCTGGCGGCCGCCGTCGCCGGGCTCCGCAAGAACCGCTACGAGGTCGCGTCGCGCGAGTCGCTGCAGCGCGCGCCCCGGGGCTTCCCGCCCGACCATCCTCGGGCCGACCTCCTGCGGATGAAGGGCATGCACGTGGGCCGCTCGTACGGCGCGCCGGCGTGGGTGCACACGTCGCGCGCCCTCGACCGGATCGTGACCGCGTGGCGAGACGCCGCTGCGGCCAACCGCTGGCTCGACAAGTACGTCGGTCCGAGCACGATCGCACCGCCCGAACCCGACTGAGCGCCCGCCGCGCGCATACGCGCAAACCGGCACAAACCTTCGGATCGTTGCATTTGCACTGAGCGCGCAAGGGCGAATTCGCGACTATCCCAGCCGAACGCACGTTCGCTACAATTCGGCCGTGTCGGTGCTCCAGCGAACCCTGCTCGGATGGGGTGAGCCGCAGGTCGACGGGCACGCGCGCCTCGAGCGCATCGAGCTCGACGACCGGTCGTGGGTCGACGTCTCGCGCACCTGGCTGTTCGGCGCCGACACCCTGCTCGACGAGCTGATCGAGTGTGTCGACTGGCAGCAGGCCCGGCGCCACATGTACGACCGCATGGTCGACGACCCCCGCCTGTCGCGCTGGTACACGCGCGGCACCCCGCTCCCCCATCCGGCACTCGAGACGATCGGCAAGCACCTCGAAGCCCAGCTCGGGGTTCGTCTCTCGGGGCCGGGCTGCAACTACTACCGCGACGGCCACGACAGCGTCGCGTGGCATTCCGATCGAGAGCTACGCGAGCTCAGCGACACGCGCGTCGCGATCGTGACGCTGGGCGCGCATCGCCCGTTCCTCGTGCGTCCGAAGAGCCGGGGCAAGTCGCGCAACCTCTCACCCGCGTCGGGCGACCTGCTCGTGATGGGCGGCGCATGTCAGATGGATTGGGAACACTCCGTCCCGAAAGCGAAGTACGCCGGGCCGCGCATCTCGTGCACTTGGCGCTGGACGTGCCAAGAAACCCGCTGACGCTTCAGTCGCCGGGCGCGGTCAACTTGATGATGTTGAACACCGCGCCGGCCGGATCGGCAATCACGGCCATGCGGCCGGGCGGGATGTCCATCGGCGGCTGGAGCACGGTGCCGCCGTTGGCCGTAGCGAGCTCGGCCGCCTTGTCGGCGTCGTCGACCGCGAAGTAGATGCCCCACGCCGGCGGCATGCCCGGCATCGGGAGCTTCATCGCGCCGCCGATTCCCCGACCGTCGAGCTTGAGCTCGGTGTAGTCCATGCCACCCGCGTCGACCGGTACGGCCTCCCAGCCGAAGATCTTGGCGTAGAACGCGGTTGCGGCAGAGACGTCGGGCGTCATCACCTCTTCCCACGACAACGTGCCGTGCTCGTTCACGAGCGACGCTCCGATGTGGTCCTTCGCCTTCCAAAGGCAGAGCATGGCGCCGGTCGGGTCCGCGATCACCGCCATCCGGCCCGCGTCCACGACGTCGAACGGCCCCATGAGCACGGTGCCGCCCGCGCCCGGAACCTGCGCGGCCGTCGCGTCGACGTCGGCGACGGTCACGTACGTGTTCCAGTGCGGCGGCACTCCCGGCATCGGCAGCGACGCGATCGCGGCGACGTGCTTGCCGTTCTTGGTCGCCATCGAATACACGGCTTCATTGCCGTCGGCGTCGTGGCCGGCGAGCCGATCGTCGTACTCCCAACCGAACAATGCGGCATAGAACGACTTTGCCGCGACGGGGTCGGAGGTCTGGAGGTCGGTCCAGCTCGGAGTGCCGGGCGCGTATTGGGTGCGTTCGGGCATGGCGCGCTCCTCGAGATCGGACGGCGCACGGCAGGTCCGTGCTCCGTCGCGGCAAGGTACCGGAACCGGCGATCACGCCGAAACGCGGCCGGGTCGCCGCCCCGCCGGGTCAGTTCGTCTGAGAAGGGGGCGCGGTCGGCGCCGCAGGAGCCGGCATCATCGGACCCGGCCCGTAGCCGCCGTGCCGCCCACCGCGCCGAGCGCCGCCGAAGCCCGCGAATCCCTTCGGACCCGAGTTGTCGACCGCGTTGGTGATCATCTGCTTCAAGTTGGCCTCGAGCTTCGTCGCGACTGCCTGCGGGAGATGTCCCGCCTTCACGGCCGCGTCGATCTTCGACTTCGAGTCGCCCACGAGTGTGTCGATCAGCTTGCCGACGTCGACGTTCTTCGCTTTCGCGATGTCGGAGATCGACTGACCGTTCCGCAGGTCGTTCACGAGATCCTGCGTCGTGATCCCGAGCGCCTTGGCGACCGCGTCGATCGACCCGCCCACCGCGCCGCGCATCCCGAAGCCGAGGCCGAGACCGAGACCGCCGATCGTCGGCCGGCCCGATCCGGTGAACGCCGGTCCGACCGCACCACTCCCGCCACTCGCGCCGCTGCCACCCTTGAGTCCGCCGAACGCACCGCCCGGGAAACGCGGCCGCATCGGGAACGGGTTGTTCACGATGTTGGAGACGTCGGACTTCGCGACGGCATCCATCGCGTCGATCACGGTCTGCAGATCGGCCTTCTGGTCCTTCGCGACGTCGGCGATCGTCGTCTTCCCGTCACTCAGCTTCTGCAGGAGATCCGAAGTCGACAGGTGCAGGGCCTTTGCCGCGGCCGCGAGCACATCTTCGCTCGCGCCCATTCCCGGCCGCAGGAATCCACGCGCGTGCCGACCGGCGTTGCCGCCGGTGCTCGACTCCGCCTTGGCCGACAGCGACGACGAGCTCGACGCGCCCGACAGGCCCGGAATGCCGATCACCGCGCCGAAGATCCCGCCCGCGGCCACCGCTGCCACCGCAACTCCCGCCGCGAGCACCCGCCGGCCGATCATGCTGTCCCCCTCCAGTGGTCGGATTCCCTCCAAGGGTCGGCGATCAGCCTGGCAAACACCTGGGACAATCCCCGCGTATCCCCTGGTCAGCCCCCGCTCCCGAGGACCTCTCAGGCTTGACACAGCCTGGACACAGCCGCTGATGCGACCATTCTCATGTGGCTGACACCCGAGTGCTCGTCGTCGACGACGAGGCGAACATCACCGATCTGGTCGCGACGGCCCTCCGCTACGAAGGCTTCGACGTCGAGGTCGCGGCGAACGGCACCGACGCGCTCCGCTCGGCGGAGACCTTCCGGCCCGACCTCGTCGTGCTCGACGTCATGCTCCCCGACCGTGACGGCTTCGCGGTCGTGAAGCGGCTGCGAGCCGACGGGCATCACGTGCCGGTCGTGTTCCTCACGGCTCGCGACTCGACGGAAGAGAAGGTCAAGGGCCTGACGGTCGGCGGCGACGACTACGTCACCAAGCCGTTCAGCTTGGAAGAGTTGATCGCACGCGTACGCGCGGTCCTCCGCCGCACCGGGAGCGACGAGCGCGAGAGCGCACGCCTCGAGTTCGCCGATCTCGAGCTCGACGACGACACGCACGAAGTGTGGCGCGGACCCGCGCGCGTCGAGCTCACGCCGACCGAGTACAAGCTGCTGCGCTACCTGATGCTCAACGCCCGCCGAGCACTCTCCAAGGCCCAGATCCTCGACCATGTGTGGGAGTACGACTTCGACGGAGATGCGAACGTCGTCGAGACCTACATCAGCTACTTGCGGAAGAAGATCGACAAGCTCGGGCCGCCGCTGATCCATACCATCAGGGGCGTGGGATACACGCTTCGGACACCTCCAGAGGGATAGCCCCCGGTGACGCTGCGCACGCGCCTGCTGATGGCGCTGGTCGCGCTCACCGCGATCGGTCTCGCCGTCGCGGGCATCGTCACCTACCACCAGCAGCAGACCTTCCTGCTCAACCGGGTGGACGAACAGGCCTCCGACGCGAGCCTCCCGATGCTGAACGCGTTCACGCGCGGGTTCGGCTTCGGCAACGGGATACGAGGGTTGCCGTACGGCACCTACGGCGAGCTGCGCGACGCGAGCGGCGCCACAGTCGGCCGCAATGTGAGGGTCGGCGAGCCCGGCAAGGCCAATCCCGTGCCCCCCGTGCTCCCGGACACGTTGCAGGCGACCTCCGCCCGCTACTTCAATGCCCACGCGCCGCACAGCGGTACGCACTACCGCGTGCTGGCCGTTCCGATTCCGAGCAATCCCGTCGGCTCGGTGGGCACGATCGTCGTGGCAATTCCGCTCACCGACGTCGACCAGACGCTTCACCACCTCTTGCTCGTCGAACTGCTCGTCGCCGCCAGCGTGCTCGTCGCGCTCGCGCTCATGGCCTGGTGGGTGGTGCGTCTCGGACTCCGGCCACTCGAGGAGATGGGCGAGACCGCCGGGGCGATCGCCGCGGGCGACCTCTCGCGCCGGGTCGAGACCGCCGACGATCGCACCGAGGTCGGCCGGCTGGGCATCGCGCTCAACTCCATGCTCGGTCAGATCGAGAGCGCGTTCGCGGAGCGCACCGCGTCGGAAGCGCGCCTGCGCCGGTTCGTCGCCGACGCCGCGCACGAGCTCCGGACCCCGCTCACCTCGATCCGCGGTTACGCGGAGCTGTTCCGGCGGGGAGCGAGCACGCGGCCCGACGACCTCGCCAAGACCATGCTGCGCATCGAAGAAGGCGCGGCACGAATGGGTGTGCTCGTCGACGACCTCCTGCTCCTCGCCCGGCTCGACCAGGGGCGACCACTCGAACGGGAGCCCGTCGATCTCACTCGCTTGACCGCCGCAGCGGTCGACGATCTGCGGGTCACGTCACCCGACCGTCCGGTCGTGTACGAGTCGAACGGCGCAGTCGTCGTGAGCGGTGACGAGCACCGGTTGCGCCAGGTCGTCGCCAACCTCCTCGAGAACGCGCGCACGCACACGCCGCCGACTTCGCCGGTCGAGGTGCGCGTCAGCGAGTCGGACGGCGACGCGATGATCGAGATCCGCGACCACGGTCCGGGCATGACCACCGAGGAAGCGGGGCGCGTGTTCGAGCGGTTCTGGCGCGCCGATCCGTCGCGGGCGCGCGAAAGCGGAGGCGCGGGACTCGGGCTGGCGATCGTCGCCGCGATCACCCACGCCCACGGCGGACGTACCGAAGTACAGACCGCGCCCGGCGCGGGCGCCACGTTCCGGGTCTGGATCCCGCGCTCCTCGGCGGAACCGCACACGAACGGCTCGGTGGCCGTCGCGGAACCGAGCAACGATCCCGAGTTCCTGCTCCTCCCCGAGGTCGAAGAAGAGCCCTGACCCCGATGCGTCTCACGACCACACGTCGTGTGGTCGTGAGACGCATCGCCTGATCAATAGACGCGCACGACCAGCTTGCCGAGGTGGTCGCCGCGGAACAGGCGGACGAGTGCCTCCGGCGCCCGGTCGAGGCCGTCGAGCACGTGCTCGCGGGTGCGGAGCTTGCCAACGGCCAGCCATTCCGCCAGCTGCGCCGCGGCCTCCTGGTAGTGATCCCAGTGGTCGAGCGTGTTGAAACCCTCCATCCGCGCCCGTTTGCCCATGAGGTAGCGAACGTTCTGCAAGGGCGGCGCCGGTGCGTCGTCGTCGTAGGTGGAGATGTCGCCGCACAGCACCACCCGGGCCCGGAGCGCGAGGCGGCGCAGCACGGTGTCGAGCAGCTCCCCGCCGACGTTGTCGAAGAACACGTCGACCCCATTGGGCGCGAGCTCCTTGAGCCGGGCGGCGACGTTCTCGGTCTTGTAGTCGATGCACGCGTCGAAGCCCAGCTCGCCGACCACCCAGTCGCACTTCGCCGCCGAGCCCGCGATCCCGATCACGCGCGCGCCCTGCATCTTCGCGATCTGGCCGGCGATCGAACCGACGCCGCTCGCGGCCGCCGACACGAGGAACGTCTCGCCCGGCTGGGGGCACGCGACGCGCAGCACGCCCACGTAGGCGGTAATCCCGATGTGCCCGATCGCTCCGAGCACGTCGGTGAGCTGGACGTTTTCGGGCACCATCGTGATCGGAGGGAACGGATCGGGCTGCACCACGCAGTACCGCTGCCAGCCGGTGAGGTGCATGAACGCCCGTCCGAGCGGGTACTCCTGCGGATTGTTGGTCGCCACGACCACGCCCACGCCATTGGATCGCACGCACTCGCCGATCGCGACACCCGGCATGTAATTGCCACGCTCGTCGAGCCAGCCGCGAATCGTCGGATCGATGCCGAGGTAACGAACCTCGAGCAGCGCCTCGCCGGGCCTGAGCTCCGGCACGTCGCATTCCGTCGCGGCGAAGCACGACTCGGTGACCGCGCCCACCGGACGACGGTCGAGCACGATCTGACGGTTCCGGCGCGCGCTCATGGGGCCGGACAGTACAACGCCGACGGCGCGCGTAACCTCGCGCTCGTGCCACAACTCCCGCTTGACGTCGACGAGCTCACACCCGAATGGATGACCGACGCGATGGACGCCGACGTCACGTCCGTGACCGTGCTCGATCGCCACTCGGGCACAACCGGACGCGCGCATCTCGCATTGACCGGTCACGACAGCGTGCCGCCCACCGTGTTCGTGAAGCTCGCCCCCTTCGACGCGGCGCAGCGCAAGTTCGTGAACGTCCAGGGCATGGGGATCGCCGAAGCCCGGCTCTACCGCGACCTCGCGCACGAGCTGCCGCTGCGCGTTCCCCACGCGCACTACGCGGAGTTCGACGGGACCGGCAGCGACCCTGACGACCGGTACGTGATGGTGCTCGAAGACCTCACCGCATCCGGTTGCCGGTTCCCCACTCGCGAAGACCCCGACATCGAGGCGCGGATCTTCGACATCGTGGAGAACCTCGCCCGACTGCACGCGCAGTACTGGAAGAGCCCGAGGTTCGGCCCTCGGGGCGATCTCGACTGGATCGCGCCCCGCAGCACCGCATCCGGCGACGGCGGCGCGGGCATGGTGCAGATGGCGATCGACAACCTCACCGACCGTCTCCCCGACGGCTTCCTCGACGTCGCGCAGGCCTACGTGGCGCACGCGCCCGAAGTGATGGCGCGCTATCGCGAGGGCGAGTGCACGCTCGTGCACGGCGACCCGCACCTCGGCAACCTGTTCGTCGACGGAGACGACCCGCGCCGGACCGGTTTCCTCGACTGGGCCGTGGTCTCGTACGCGCCCGGTATCCGCGACATCGCGTACGTGCTGGCCAACTCCACGCCCACCGAGCTGCGCCGCAAGCACGAGCCGGCCCTGCTCGAGCGCTATCGGGAAGTCCTCGCCGAGAACGGCGTGACCCTCGCCGCCGATTTGGCGTGGGAGCAGTACCGGCTGTTCACCATCTACGGCTGGGTTGCCGCGACCTGCACCGCGGCGATGGGCTCCCGCTGGCAACCCGAGCAGGTCGGCTTGGGCGGCACCGAACGGGCGACGCTCGCCGCCCTCGACCACGACTGCGCCGGCCTGATGGCGGAGTTGGGCACCTGAACTTCCTGCCTGTCGCGGTGCGTATCCGTTGTCATAGCCTGCGTTCACCGACGGTCTGAAGGAGACGCAATGTCGCTGTACGACACGAAGCTCGCCGCCCTCGACGGCACCCCCGACGTGCTCGCCGACGAGAAGGGCAAGGTCACCCTGTTGGTCAACGTCGCCTCGTTCTGCGGTCTCACCCCGCAGTACGAAGGGCTGCAGCAGCTCGAGGACAAGTACAAGGCCCAGGGCTTCGACGTGATCGGCATCCCGTGCAACCAGTTCGGCGAGCAGGAGCCGGGCACGCCCGACGAGATCGCCACCTTCTGCAGCACCAACTACAACGTGACCTTCCCCATCACCGAGAAGGTCGAGGTCAACGGCGACGGTCGCCACCCGCTCTACCAGGAGCTCACCCCGACCGCCGACGCCGAAGGCCACACCGGCGACATCCGCTGGAATTTCGAGAAGTTCCTCGTCGGCCGCGACGGCAACGTGATCGCGCGGTTCTCGCCGCTGGTGGTGCCCGAAGCTCCCGAGCTCGTCGACTCGATCGAGAAAGCGCTGGCGGGCTGACGAACCTCCCGTACCGGCGTCACTTTGGCATGCACGACATGCCAGATTGACGCCGGTTCGCGGGGGGGGTTAGGCGACGTCGGGGACCTGGGGTTGCGCTTGGTGCGCCGACCAGGTGCGATAGAGCGCGGCGTAGTGGCCGCCGAGGTCGACGAGCTCGGCGTGCGCACCGAGCTCGGCGAGCCGGCCGTCGAGCACCACCGCGATGCGATCGGCGCGGGCCGCGGTGGAGAGCCGGTGCGCGACCACGATCACGGTGCGGCCCTGCATGAGGCGCTCCATCGCCCGTTCGACGTGATGCTCGGTGCCGGGGTCGAGGTTCGAGGTCGCCTCGTCGAGCACGAGCACCGCGGGGTCGGCGAGCGCGGCGCGCGCGAGCGAGATGAGCTGACGTTCCCCGGCCGACAGTCGCGAGCCGCGCTCGCGTACCTCCATGTCGAGCCCGCCGGGAAACGCCCTGAACCGGTCGAGCAGGCCGAGCGCGTCGAGCGCGCGGTCGACGTCGGCGTCGGTCGCGGCGGGCCGGCCGACGCGCACGTTGTCGCGTAGCGACCCGGCGAACAAGAAGCCTTCTTGCGGCACCACGACGATGCGGTCACGCAGCGACTGCATGGTCGCGTCGCGTAGGTCGATGCCGCCGACGCGCACGGCTCCCGCGGTCGGGTCGTAGAAGCGGGCGACCAGCTTGGCGAGGGTCGACTTGCCCGCGCCGGTGGGGCCCACGAACGCGACGCGCTCACCGGGATGGATCTCGAGGGACACGTCGTGCAGCACCGGCGCGTTGGCGCCGTACGCGAAGGTGACGTGGTCGACCTGGATCCCGCCGTCGCGCGCGAGGTCGACTGCACCGGGCCGTTCCCGGATCGAGGGCTGGGTGTCGAGCACACCGAAGATCTTGTGCATCGCGGCGCCGGCGGACTGCACCGTGTTGTAGAGCTGGCTGAGCTGGTTGATGGGGTCGAAGACGTTCTGGAGGTACAGCACGAACGCGGCGACGATGCCGACCTGCACCGCGCCGCGAGATGCGAGCCAGCCGCCGTACCCGACGATCACCGCGGTCGCCGCCACCCCCGCGTACTCGATGAACGGGAAGTACTTCGACGAGATCTTCACCGTCACCATGTTGGCGAGGTACTGGTCTTCGTTGGTGCGCCAGAAGCGCCGCGTGAACGAACGCTCGCGCCCGAACGCCTGCACGACCCGCACGCCCTCGAGCCCTTCCTGCAGCGTGCTGAGGTTGGTGGAGATGCTGTCGCGCACGTCGAGGTAGGCCTTGTTCGACACGCGCCGGAACCAGCGACTCGCGAAGTAGACCGGCGGGACGATCACGAGCACACCGAGCGCGAGCTCCCACGAGAGGACGAGGATCACTACGACTGCGCCCGTGAACAAGAAGATGTTCTGCACGAACAGCACGAGACCCTGCGAGATCAACTCCTGCATCGCGTCGATGTCGGAGGTCATGCGGGCGATGATCTTGCCGGTCTTCTCGGTCTCGAAGTAGTCGAGCGACAACGACATGATGTGGCCGAACAGACGATTGCGCATCCGGCGCAGGAATCCCTCACCGATCTTCGCGACCAGGACGATCGCGGCACGACCCAGCACGTAGCCGAGCAACGCCATCACGAGGTACACGATCACCGCACGGTTCAGCGCGACGGCGTTGTGCTTCCGGATGCCGTGGTCGATCCCGAACGCGACCAGCGCCGGACCGGCGAGCAACGCCCCGGCTTGTGCCATCAGCACGACAACCGCCAGCGCGATCGACTTCCGGTCGGGGCGCAACATGCGGAACAACCGCCGGAGCACGTGCGCGGCTTCCTCGCGCGAGAGCGTCTCCTCCACGACCGCGTCGCCCCAGTAACCGCCGCTCACGGGAGCGTCGCCTCGCCGGCCGCGCCGCGCGCCCGGTCGTGCATCTCGGCGCGGGCGAGCACCTCGCGGTACTCCGGGCTGCTCTCCAGCAGACCGTCGTGCGTGCCGTCGGCGATGATCCGACCGTGGTCGATCAGCACCACCCGATCGGCGAGCGCGATCGTCGCGGGCCGGTGGGCGATGATGATCGTCGTGCGGCCCT
>CAZLEC010000068.1:0-12130 GCA_964558245.1 uncultured Burkholderiales bacterium
TCGTCGAGCTTGCAGATGAACACGATCGTGTCGGCGTACGGGCCGTTCGTGATGAAGGTCTTGGAGCCGTTGAGGACGTACTCGTCGCCGTCGCGGCGGGCGGTCGAGGCCATCGACCCGAACGCGTCGGAACCGGAGCCCGGCTCGGTGATCGCCCACGCGCCGATCTTGTCCATCGTCAGCACGTCTCGGGCCCATCGCTTCTTCTGCGCGATCGTGCCCTTCGACATGATCGCCGCCGCGGTGAGCCCGACCGACACGCCCATCGCGGTGACCATGCCCGGCGAGCACTTGCAGAGCTCGATGATCGGCAGCATGGTGAACCCGCCGCCTCCCCCGCCCTCGCGTTCGACCTTCGCCTCCTGCTGGGGCGCCTCCTCGGCCGCGATGCGCTTGTCGAAGCTGTCGGCGGCCATCTGGTCCATGCCGAACGTCTTGTACAGCTTCCGGAGGAGGTCGTAGGGCGGGAGATCGCCGTGCTCGAGCTCCTCCCGGTGGGGACGGATCTCGGCGTCGACGAACGTGCGGACCGCCTCGCGCACCATCATCAGCTCTTCGGACCACTCGAACATCGCGCAGCTCCTCCTCGGGCGAGTTCTCATCGTATTCGGGAACCCCGGGTGGCACTGCGGGCGTCACATCCCCGAAGACCACCGGGACGTCGAAGATCGAGGAGCGCCGGATGCACCGACACCGCCGAAGCCGTCTGGGCGCCATAGCTGTCGTGGGGATCGTCGCCGCGCTGGCCGGCGCCTGCTCGGGCGCGTCGTCGAAGTCGTCGGAGTCGGCCAGTCCGGCAGTGCCGGCCAAGGGCGTCGCCGGCGACGAAGGAGCGGTCGGCGCCGCGGGTGCGGCGTCGAGTCCGGCCAACTCGGCGACGGCGGGCAGCCCGTCGACCCCGGCCGTGAACCTCGCCGTCGCGAAGCGGCCCGGTGGAGACCGGCAAGTGATCTCGACCGCGCAGCTCCAGCTCCAGGCGAGTGACATCGACCAGGCGGTGCAGCGCGCCACCACGCTCGTGCTCGACGCGCAGGGCTACGTGTTCTCCGAGACCTCGAGCCTCACCGGCCAGAGCCACGCGAACGTCGTGTTCAAGGTCTTGCCCGCCAACTTCGAGAAGGTCGTCGCCGGAATCGGCCGGCTCGGCAAGTTGGTGCACCGCCAGATCGGCACGGAAGACGTGACCGGGCAGGTGGTGGATCTCGGCGCGCGCCTCAGTGCCGCGCAAACCAGCGCCGCGCGGTTGCAACAGCTGCTGTCGAGCAGCGGCAGCGTGGCCGACCTCCTGAGCGTCGAGCAGCAGCTCACGACGCGTGACGGCGAGGTCGACTCACTCTCCGGCGAGCTCGCGACGCTGCGCGCCCAGGTCGACATGGCAACGATCACCCTCGAGGTGAGCCCGTCCCCGCACCACGCGGCGACCGCCAAACATCACGCCGGCCCCGGATTCACGCGCGGCCTGCACGCCGGCAGCGTCGCGTTCGCGGCGACCGCGCGCGTGCTCGCGGCCGCGGCCGGTTTGACGCTCCCGTTCGCACCGATCGCGCTGCTCGTGCTGGCAGCGTGGTGGGTCGTTCGGCGACGCACCGCGGCCACTCCGCCCGTCTCCTGACGCCGTCCGCGCGACGGCCCCGGCTCCCGCCGGGCCGACACGGTTCCCGGTTCAGTCGCCCCCGGCATGCGCCGATGCATGACCCATCGGAGCGATGGAGCGGTCCGGGGAGGCAGCGGAGATGTACGGGGGAAGTATCAGCGTGGCGCGCGCGTTGCCTATCGACGCCGCACTCGTGGACGACGTGTTGGCGCGGCTGCGCAGGGACGCGACCAGTTCGATGGTCAGCTGGACGTTGGGTGATCGCGGGTCGGCCGAGCTCGACGTCGCGTTCTTCCCGGTGTTCTTCGGGTTCGCCACCGGCGGGAACGGACCCGCGTGGACCACGAGCGCGCGCCTGTGGGACCCGACGGCCGTGGCCGTCGCCGCGGCAGTCGTCGAGCTCAGCGCGGTATCCAGCGACACCTGCGAGCTCGTGCTCCGCCCCGAGCTCCCGCTCGCGCCCTGGTGGGAAGCCCGACTGCCGACCCTGGTCGAGATCGCCCAGGCTGCGCTCGACGAGCTCGCCGAGGAACTGCTCTGGCAGGCCACCCGCGACGGCGTCGCCGCGGGCCGGCCCCGCTGACGTCTCGTCTTCTCACTGTTCACCGAGCCGACCCACACGCGCCGCGTCGCCGCAATACAGCGACGCGAAGATACGTACCGGACAGGCGGCTGGGACGGCCCCCCTGGTTGGATCGACGCCGGTCCGGCGGTCACCCGCACCCCCCTCCGGGTGTCCCGCTTTGCGCATGATGGGAGGGAGCACCCGCTCCCTCCCATTTGCGCGATATCTACTGCGGCTGCGACCTCCGGCCCCTCTAGCACCCGTGCTTCTTCGGTCGGCTGTCCGGGCCTCCGAATCTGCGCCTGATAGCCCATGACGGCTCAGCCCGCGCAGTGGTCAGCGCATCTGCATCGTGTCAGGGGTGATCGGGGCCGGGAGCAGGGTCTCGCCCATCAGGAACTCGTCGACCGCAGCCGCGCACGAGCGCCCCTCGGCGATCGCCCACACGATGAGGCTCTGGCCCCGGCCCATGTCGCCGGCGACGAACACGTTGGGAAGATTGGTGCAGAACCGCGCGTCGCGGGCCACGTTGCCCCGGTCGGTGATCTCGACGCCGAGCCGGTCGAGCAGGCCCTCCCGTTGCGGACCGACGAATCCCATCGCCAGCAGCACCAGCTCGCAGGGCAGCTCGAAGTCGGTGCCCTCGACCTTCTCGAACGTCATGCGACCGTCGGTGATCTTCTGCTCGACCTCGTGCGCGCGCAACGCGCGAACGTTGCCGGCATCGTCGCCGAGGAAGCATTCGGTGTTGACCGCGTAGACGCGCTCGCCACCTTCCTCGTGGGCCGACGACACTCGGTAGATCATCGGATACGTGGGCCACGGCATCGAGTCGACCCGGGCGTCGGGCGGCCGGGGCAGGATCTCGAACTGGTGGATCGTCGCCGCGTCCTGGCGGATCGCAGTGCCGAGGCAGTCGGCGCCGGTGTCGCCGCCGCCGATGATCACCACGTGCTTGCCGTGCGCGCTGATGGGCGACTCGTCGATGTCGCCCTGCTGCACGTGATTCGACGGCGGCAGGTACTCCATCGCCTGGTGGACGCCGGTGAGCTCGCGGCCCGGCACCGGAAGGTCGCGCCACGCGGTGGCACCGCCGGCGAGCACCACGGCATCGCAGTCGCGGATCTCCTCGACCGGCACGTTCCCACCGACATCGGCGTTCACGCGGAACTGCGTGCCCTCCTCGCTCATCTGCGCGACGCGCTGATCGAGGTGCCGCTTCTCCATCTTGAACTCGGGAATGCCGTAGCGCAGGAGCCCGCCGACGCGGTCGGCGCGCTCGTAGACGGTCACGTCGTGGCCGGCGCGCGCGAGCTGCTGGGCGGCCGCGAGACCGGCCGGCCCCGAACCCACCACAGCGACCCGCTTGCCCGTCTTGACGTGGGGCACGACGGGAGTGAGCCAACCTTCTTCCCACGCACGGTCGACGATCTCCACTTCGATCTGCTTGATCGTCACCGGCGGCTCGTTGATGCCGAGCACGCACGCGGCCTCGCAGGGCGCCGGGCACAGTCGGCCGGTGAACTCGGGAAAATTGTTGGTGGCGTGCAGTCGCTCGCTCGCGGCGCGCCAGTCGTCGCGGTACACGAGATCGTTCCACTCGGGAATGAGGTTGCCGAGCGGACAACCGGTGTGACAGAAGGGGATGCCGCAGTCCATGCAGCGCGCGCCCTGCGTACGCACCTTGGCCGGCGGGAAGTCCTCGTAGACCTCCTTCCAGTCGAGGATGCGCACCGGGATCGGACGCCGCGTCGGCAGCTCCCGCCCGTACTTCATGAATCCCGATGTCTCACCCATGATGATTGGTAACGATCGTCGTGCGTGCCGTCATCGGACGGCGCACGCTAGCCACGCGCCGCCGCCATGATCGCCTCGTCGGCATCCACGCCGCGTTCCATCGCGTCGCGGCGCGCCTCGAGCACGCGCTTGTAGTCCTTGGGGAACACCTTCGCGAAGGCGCTCACGTTGCGCCACCACTTCGAGAGCAGCCGCTCCGCGACCTCGGAGCCGGTCGCTTCGAGGTGGAGCGTCACGATGCCGCGCAGCCAGTCGACGTCCTCCTCGTCGAGCAGGTCGACGTCGACCATCTCCCGGTTGATGCGCCGGTAGAGCGACTGGTCGGGGTCCCACACGAACGCGATCCCGCCCGACATGCCGGCCGCGAGGTTGCGGCCGGTGGGCCCGAGGATCACCGCGCGCCCGCCGGTCATGTACTCGCAGGCGTGGTCGCCGACGCCCTCGACCACCGCAGTGGCGCCCGAGTTGCGGACACAGAATCGCTCGCCGACCACACCCCGGATGAACACCTCGCCGTCGGTCGCGCCGTAGAGGATCACGTTGCCGGCGATGACGTTCTCCTCGGCGACGAACTTCGCGGTGCGGGGCGGGCGCAGCACCAGCGTGCCGCCCGACAGCCCCTTGCCGAGATAGTCGTTGGCATCGCCCTCGAGCCGCAACGTGATGCCGCGAGGCACGAACGCACCGAAGCTCTGCCCGGCCGAGCCCCGGAACGTCACGTCGATCGCGCCTTCGGGCAGGCCCACCGCTCCGTGACGCCGGGTCACTTCGGCGCCGAGCATCGCGCCGACCGTGCGGTTGGTGTTCCGGATGTCGTACGCGAGCTTCACCGCCGGTCCACCGTCGATCGCCCCGCTCGCGTCGGCGATGAGCTGGTTGTCGAGCGCGAGCTCGAGCCCGTGGTCCTGTCCGCGTGAGCAGTAGAAGGTCTGGTCGTACTTGTTGACGGGCACCGACAGGATGGGCGACAGGTCGAGGCCGCGTGCCTTCCAGTGCTCGAGTGCGCGGTGGAAGTCGAGGAGCTCCACGTGACCGATGGCTTCCTCGAGCGTGCGGAAGCCGAACGCGGCGAGGTACTCCCGCACCTCCTCGGCGATGAACTCCATGAAGTTCACGACGAACTCCGGCTTGCCCGAGAACTTCTTGCGCAGCTCCGGATTCTGGGCGGCCACGCCGACCGGACACGTGCCGAGGTGGCAGACGCGCATCATGATGCACCCGCTCACCACGAGCGGCGCCGTCGCGAAGCCGAACTCCTCGGCGCCGAGCAGCGCGGCGATGATCACGTCGCGGCCGGTCTTGAGCTGCCCGTCGACCTGCACCACGATGCGATCACGCAGCCCGTTGAGCAGCAGCGTCTGCTGCGTCTCGGCCAGGCCGAGCTCCCAGGGCGCACCCGCGTGCTTGATCGACGTGAGGCGCGCGGCACCGGTGCCGCCGTCGTGGCCGGAGATCAGCACGACGTCGGCGTGCGCCTTCGACACGCCCGCCGCGACGGTGCCGACCCCGACTTCCGCCACGAGCTTCACATGCACGCGCGCCTGGTTGTTCGCGTTCTTCAGGTCGTGGATGAGTTGCTTGATGTCTTCGATCGAATAGATGTCGTGGTGCGGCGGCGGTGAGATCAGCCCCACACCCGGGGTGGAGTGCCGCACCTTCGCGATCCACGGGTACACCTTGTTGCCCGGGAGCTCGCCGCCCTCGCCCGGCTTCGCGCCCTGCGCCATCTTGATCTGGAGGTCGGTCGCGTTCACGAGATACTCGCTCGTCACGCCGAAGCGGCCCGACGCGACCTGCTTGATCGCGCTGCGCTTCCAGTCGCCGTTGGGAAGCCGCTCGTAGCGTTCGGGGTCTTCGCCGCCTTCGCCGGTGTTCGACCGCGCGCCGAGGCGGTTCATCGCGATCGCGAGCGTCTCGTGCGCTTCCAGGCTGATCGAGCCGTAGCTCATCGCGCCCGTCGAGAACCGCTTCACGATCTCGGCAACGGGCTCGACCTCGTCGATCGGCACCGGCTCCCGCTCGCCCAACTTCATCTCGAACAAGCCGCGCAACGTCGCGAGCCGCTTCGACTGGTCGTCGACGAGGCGCGTGTACTCCTTGAACACGTCGTAGCGGCCGCTGCGCGTCGAGTGCTGCAGCTTGAAGACCGTGTCGGGGTTGAAGAGGTGGTATTCGCCCTCGCGCCGCCACTGGTACTCGCCGCCCACCGGCAGCTCCCGGTGTGCGAGCTCCTCGGGGCGGTCGGGGAACGCGATGCGATGACGCGACGCCACCTCGGTCGCGATCACGTCGAGGTCGATGCCTTCGATGCGCGACGCGGTGCCGGTGAAGTACTCGTCGACGAGTGAACGCTGGAGGCCGACCGCTTCGAAGATCTGCGCGCCGGTGTAGGAGGCGACGGTGGAGATGCCCATCTTCGACATCACCTTGAGGATGCCCTTGCCGGCCGCCTTCACGTAGTTCTTGATCGCCTTGCGCTCGGTGAGGCCCGACAGCATGCCTTCGCGCTGCAAGTCGCGGATCGTGTCGAACGCGAGGTACGGGTTGATCGCACCGGCGCCGTAGCCGAGCAGCAGCGCGAAGTGATGCACCTCGCGGGCCTCACCCGTCTCCACGACCAGACCCACTCGCGTGCGGGTCTTCTCGCGCACGAGGTGGTGGTGCACCGCGGCCGTCACGAGCAGCGCCGGGATCGGCGCGCTGTCGGCGTCGGCGAAGCGGTCGGAGAGGATGATCAGGTTCGCGCCGCCCGCGATCGCCCCGCTCACCTCGGTGCGCACGTTGTCGATGGCCATGCGCAAGCCTTCGCCACCCTCGGCGACCGGGTAGTTGCAGTACACCGTGAACGGGCTGAAGCCGGGCACCGCGGTCTCACCGTCGTCGATGAAGCGCAGCTTCGCGAGCTCTTCGTTGGTGAGGATCGGCGACGCGCACACGATCTGGCGGCACGAGTCGGGGCCCGGCGCGAGCAGGTTCCCTTCGGGCCCGATCGACGAGTTGAGCGACGTGACGAGCGCCTCGAAGTTCGCGTCGAGCGGCGGGTTGGTGACCTGCGCGAAGAGCTGCTTGAAGTACTCGTACAGCATGCGCGGACGTTCGGAGATCACCGGCACCGGCGTGTCGGTGCCCATCGAGCCCAGCGACTCCACCGCGTTGCGCGCCATCGGGGCGATGATGAGGCGGAGGTCCTCTTGCGTGTACCCGAACATGCGCTGTTGCTGCACCGCGGAGCTGTGCTGGGGCACGAGCGGGAACTGCGGCGGGAGGTCGTCGAGGTGCACGAGCCCGGCGTCGAGCCACTCCTGGTACGGCAACAGGTTCGCGAGCTCGGCCTTGATCTCGTCGTCGGGGATGATGCGGCCCTGGGTGGTGTCGACGAGGAAGGTCTTCCCCGGCTCGAGCCGGCCCTTGCGCACGATCCTCTCCGGCGGCACGTCGAGCACGCCGACCTCCGACGCCATGATCACGCGGTCGTCGTCGGTGACCCAGTAGCGCGACGGGCGCAGGCCGTTGCGGTCGAGCACCGCGCCGATCACCGTGCCGTCGGTGAACGCGATCGACGCCGGACCGTCCCACGGCTCCATCAACGCGGAGTGATACCGGTAGAACGCCTTGCGCTTGGCGTCCATCGTCTCGTGGTTCTCCCACGCCTCGGGAATCATCATGAGGATCGCGTGGTGGAGCGGCCGGCCCGCGAGGTTGAGGAGCTCGAGCGCCTCGTCGAACCGCGCGGTGTCGGAGGAACCGGGCGTGCAGATCGGGAACGCCCGCGTGAGATCGCCGGGCAGCAGCTCCGACTGCATCACGCCCTCCCGGGCGCGCATCCAGTTCTCGTTGCCCTGCACGGTGTTGATCTCGCCGTTGTGCGCCAGCATCCGGTACGGATGCGCGAGCGGCCAGCTCGGAAACGTGTTGGTGGAGAAACGGGAGTGCACGAGCGCGAGCGCGGTCTCGACGCGTGAGTCCTGGAGGTCGCGGTAGAAGAGCTGGAGTTGGTCGGGCGTGAGCATGCCCTTGTAACAGACGACGCGGGCGCTGATCGACGGGAAGTACACGCCGCCGCGGTTGGTGCCGAGCATCACCGGAACCGCGTGCTCGAGATGCTTGCGGGCGACGTACACGTGGCGCTCGAGCTCGTCGCCGCTGAGCTTCGCCTTCTCGACGAACACCTGCCGGAACGCCGGCATCACCTCGCGCGCCGACTTGCCGGGCACTTCGGTGTCGACCGGCACGTCGCGCCAGCCGAGCACCGAGAAGCCCTCGTCGATCAGGACCTTCTCGACCGCGCGCACCGCGCCGTCGACGTCGTCGACCGGCAGGAACGCGATACCCGTCGCGTACGCACCCGCGGCCGGGAGCTCGAACGGCACGACCGCGCGGTAGAAGGCGTCGGGAGTCTGGATGGTCACACCCGCGCCGTCGCCGGTGTCGGGCTCCGCTCCGGCCGCGCCCCGGTGATTGAGGCAGCAGACCGCGGTGAGCGCCTGGGTCAGGATCGCGTTGCTCTTGCGGCCCTGCATGTCGACGACGAACCCGACACCGCAGCTGTCGTGCTCGAAGCGCGGGTCGTAGAGACCCTGGGCCGGCGGAAGATCCGGGTTGACGTACTCGTCGCGGCGCTCGCGATCGGTCAAGTGATGTCGTCCTCGTGCTCGGGCGGTCAGTCCCAACAAGTCGGATGGGATCTGGCCACCGTGGGACGACATTGGCCCGTCGGCGGTCCGGAGATTGTAGCGGCCCGACCGGCCGCCGGACCGAAGGAAAAACGGGTCAGTCGCCCGACTGGGCGAGCACCTTGGGTTCGGCGAGATCGAACCGTTCGCGGAAGTCGCGCAGTCCGTACCCGGTCACCACGGCCGGGCCGACGGCCCGGGCCGCAGCCGAGCGCCGCAGGCCGAACATCGGCGCCAGCTCGCCGAAGTAGCTGCCGGTCGGCACCACCGTGACCCGCTCCTCGGACCCGTCGGCCCGCGCGCGCACGATCTCGATCTCGCCCTCGTCGACCGTGTACACGAGGTCGCCGGGCTCCCCCTGCGCGAAGAGCTGCTGCCCCGCTTCGAGCCGCACCACCTCGGGCTCGCGCGGCGACGTGTCGGCGCGCGGTGTGAGGTTGACGACCCCGTCGGCCAGCGGGATCAACCGTTCGTCGTGGGTCGCGACCACGACGAGGCGGCCGTCGTCGGCGAGGTCGCGCACGAGCTTCAGCACCCCCTCGACCTGGATGTAGTCGAGGTGGGCGGTCGGCTCGTCGGCCAGGATCACGGCCGGGTCGTGCGCGAGCGCACGCGCGATCGCGACGCGTTGCTGCTGGCCGCCCGACATGTCGCTCGGACGGTGCGACAGCCGGTGGCCGAGGTCGACCCGCTCCAACAACGAGACGGCACGCTCCTTGGCGCCCCGCCGGGTCGCGCGTGTCGAGCGCAGGGGAACCATGACGTTCTCGACCGCGCTCAACGACGGCACGAGATTGAACGCCTGGAACACGATCCCGACCGAATGGCGCCGATACTCCGTGAGCGCCGCGCCGCGCAGCTCGGTCACTTCCGTGTCGCCGATGCGAACCGAACCCGAGTTCGGCCGGAGGATCGCGGCGAGCACCGAGAGCAGCGTCGTCTTGCCGCAACCGCTCGCTCCGAGCAGCAGCACGAGGTGACCGGCGCTCGCGTCGAGGTTGAACTGGTCGATCGGGCGGACCTTGTAGCCGCCGCTCGAGTACTCGATGACGAGATCGCGCACAGCCAGATCCGCCGGCTGGAAGTCGGCCATCACGCCCCCCCGAACGCCAACGCGGGATCGACCGTGACCGCGCGCCGCAACCCGAACACGCTCGACACGAGCCCGACGACGATGGCGACGATCGGCAGCGCCACGTACGACGATCGCGAGATCTCGATGTTCATCGCCATCGTCGGAGTGAGGAGCCACGCGAGCACGAGCGCGGCGACCGCGGCCAACCCGGCCAGCACCAGCGCCTGCAGCGCGATCCCGACCAGCAACGTGCTGCTCGACACGCCGGTCGCCTTGAACACCGCGAAGTCGCGAGTTCGCTCGAGCGCCTGGAGATAGAGCACCGAGCCGATGATCCCGGCCGCGATGATCCACAACAGCACCCGCAGGAAGTCGATCGTCTGCGTCGCCTTCTTGAGGGGACGCTGCAGATCGGCCGCAACCGCCGCGTTGGTGAGCACCCGCAGGCCCGCGGGCGCCGCGGTGGGTGTTCCCCGCACGACGATTGCCGTGGCCAACGGTTGGCCGCCGAGCATCAATTGCTGCGCGTCGGCGAGCGAGATGAACGCCACCGGCGTCCCGCCGTAGTAGCTGACGCCGCTCGTGCGGCCGACGATGCGGAGCTTGGTCCCGCCGAGATCGAGGGTCGCGCCCAAGGGCAACCCGACCGATCGATCCGCGACCACCTCGCCCGCCCCGGCGAGCGTGCGACCGTCACGCACGACCGGGGCGCCGACCCCGTGCGGCACGACCCCGATCACGTTGATGTCCTTGACCGCGGGCACGCGCACCGTGAAGCGCAGGATCGCGACGGGATCCGCCGCCGACACGCCGGGCTCGTGACGCACGGCGGTCGCCGCCGATGCAGGGATCAACGTCGAGGAAGTGAACGGACCGAACGCGCGGACCGCAACGAACCAACGGTCGGCGTGGAACGCATCGACCGCGCGCGACACCTCGTTCTGGAAGCTGCCGCTGACGCCACTGATCAAGAGCGCCAACGCGAACACGAGCCCGGTCGCCAGGACACCGATCACGAATCGGCGAAGCCGCCATTGCAGATCCCGCAGGCTTACGAACAGCACGAGGCGGGAGCGTAACTGTCAACCGCAGCGATGCGCACAAGCGGGCACATGCGACGCTCGAGCGACGCGACGCGACGGATCGCGCCGAACGATCTCACCGGACGGTCGAGCCGATCAAGTACGCCTCAGTCCTGCTCCGCGATCACGCGCAGGCCCGTGGCCGCCGCGAGTCCGGGCGCGAGCCCGAAGAGCTGGTCGACACCGATCGTCGCGCCGCGCAGCGAACCGACACCCTGCAATCCGTCGAGCCGGGCGCCGCGCAGATCGACATTCGAACAACGAGCGTTCGAGAAGTCGGCTCCGGCGAGATCGCACGCCGGGAACTGCACGTCGTCGAGGCGCGCGGCTCCGAAGTCGGCCCGAGCGCACACCGAGCCGTCGAAGCGCACCTGCGTGAGTTGCGCGGTGCGGAAGTTCGCGTCGTCGAGCCGGCAGTCGACGACGCCGACCGATCGCCAGGTCGCGCCGCCGAGCTCGATGCCGATGCCGCGGCAGTCGACGAGCCGCACGCGGTGAAACGCGGCTTCCGAGAAGTCGCATCCGGCGAGATCACAGCGCACCAGCTCGACGTCGACGAGACGCGCACGCGCGAACGAGTCGCCCGCGTGGCGGGCGCCCACCACCCGACCGCCGATCCGCTCGCCGTCCTCGTCGAGCTCGAGTCGCTCCAAATCCAGACCCGGCTCCCCGTCCACGGGGTCTATCCTGACCGGTGATGTAGCAACCGGCACACCCCGAGTCCCATCGCCTGCTCGACTCCCCGAGGTGCCGCCGTGTCTTCGCCTGCCTCCCCCCGCAATTCGCTCGCCAGCCTCGTCGCCCGCGACGTCGGCAAGTCGTTCGGCACCCACACGGTGCTCCACGACGTCGACATCGCGGTCGGGCCGCGCAGCCGCATCGGCGTGGTCGCGCCGAACGGCACCGGCAAGAGCACGTTGCTGCGGATCCTCGCCGGGGTCGAAACCCCCGACTCGGGGCGCGTGACCCGCACGCCGCCGTCGACCACGGTCGGCTACCTCTCCCAAGAGCCCGAACGACGCGCCGGCGAGACCGTGCGGGCGTTTCTCGCGCGGCGCACGGGCGTGGCCGACGCCGAGCGCGCCCTCGACGACGCCAGCCACGCGCTCGCCGAGGGCGCCGCCGGGGCCGACGACGTGTACTCCCGTGCGCTCGAGACCTACCTGTCGTTGGGCGCGGCCGATCTCGAGTCGAGAGTCGGCGCGGTGCTCGCCGACATCGGGTTGGCGCCCGCCGTGCTCGACGTGGAGATGCCTGCGCTCTCCGGCGGCGAGGCGGCGCGCGCGAATCTCGCCGCGATCCTGCTCGCCCAGTTCGACGTGTTCCTCCTCGACGAACCGACGA
>CAZLEC010000069.1:0-8999 GCA_964558245.1 uncultured Burkholderiales bacterium
CGTGGGACCGGTCGCGCTCGTGCTGCTCTTGGTGCTCCGGCACTTCGACCTGGTCGCCAAGGCGCCGGCATGGTCGTACGCCGCGGCCATCCTCGTGCCCCAAGTCGCGAGCCGCTCGCTCGAGCGCTGGCGCGACGCACAACCGGGGTCGTTCCGGCTGCATGTCCGAGTCGCCGTGCACGTGGCCGCGGTCACCTGGGTGATCTACCTGAGCGGTTGGGGCCCGGCGTTGGGGATGGCCTTCGCGTTCTCGGCGTTGGCGGATCTCCAACAGTCGGGCGCGCGCACGTGGCGGACCGCCCTCGGATGGTCGCTGACCGGTTGCGCAGTTGGCCAGCTGCTCGTCTACAAGGGCTGGATGCCGTCGTTCCTGGGCAACTCGCAGGCCCAGACGATCGGATTCCTCGGCGCGTTCGTGTTCGGCATCGCGATCCGCATGGCGGGCGCGGTCGGCGAGCAAAAGGAACGTGCCGACGCGCTGCTCGCCGAGCAGATGACGCAGGCCGCTCTCGCGCGCGACGACGCGCAGCGCAGCCGCGACGACGCGCGCCGCAGCGAGGCGCATCACCGCGCGGTGGTCGAGAACGCCGCGGAAGGGATCCTCACGGTCGGCCGCGACGGCCGGGTCGCGTCATTCAACGCCGCGGCCGAGGAGATGTTCGGATGGAGCGCCGCGGAGATCGTCGGCCAGCCGGTCACGAGACTGATCCCGCCGGATCTCCACGGCGCGCTCGTCGACTTCGGCTTGCGGATGCGCTCGGGCGGGCACACCGCCGCGCAGCGCCACGACGTGGAGGTCGCGGGCGTGCGGCGCGACGGGACCCAGTTCCCGATGATGGTGTCGACGAGCGCGGTCACGGTCGATGGCTCCGCGCCGATCGTCACGGGGATCCTGCGCGACCTCTCGGAGCAGAAGCGATTCGAAGCGCAACTCGCACATCAAGCGTTGCACGATCCGCTCACCGGCCTGCCGAACCGCATCATGCTCACCGACCGTCTCGACCAGGCCCTCGCGCGCGTGCGGCGTCACGACCGGATGTGTGGCGTCCTCTACGTCGACCTCGACCGGTTCAAAGCCGTCAACGACACACTCGGGCACGCGGTCGGCGACGATCTGCTGATCGAGGCCGCGGCCCGGATCCAGGCCGCGGTACGCGAGTCCGACACAGTCGCCCGGCTCGGTGGTGACGAGTTCGTGGTTCTCTGCGAGGACATCGAGGGCGTGCATCACGCGACCGATCTCGCCAAGCGCGTCATCGCGGCGTTGCAAGCGCCGTTTCGTCTCGGTGACGACGACCCTCACGTCAGCGCGAGCATCGGCATCGCCTTGTCGGCCGACGGCGTCGAGACCGCGGAGGCGATCCTGGCCAGCGCCGACATCGCGATGTATCGCGCCAAGGACAACGGGCGCAGCTGCTGCGAGCTCTTCGACGAGGCGATGCAGCAGTGGGTCACGACGCAGGTCGCGCTCGAGAGCGCGCTCCGGCAAGCGGTTCCGCGCAACGAGTTGCGGCTCTTCTGCCAGCCGGTCGTCGAGTCCGACAGTGCGGTCATCCGCGGGTTCGAGGCGCTCGTGCGATGGGAACGGCCGGGCTTCGGCCTCGTTGCGCCCGACACGTTCATCTCCACCGCGGAGGACACCGGACTGATCGTCGACATCGGCGCGTGGGTGCTCGACCAGGCGTGCCGCCATGCCGCGGGCTGGACGCGCCGCTGGCCCGACCGGCGCCTGCGGGTCGCGGTGAACGTCTCGAGCCGCCAACTGCTCACCGGCGACATCGTGGAGATCGTCACCGGGGCGCTCGCCCGGACCGGCCTCGATCCCGCGTTGCTCACGCTCGAGCTCACCGAGAGCGTCCTCGTCGACGACGCGGTGAGTGTCGAGCCGCTGCTGCGCGAGCTCCGAGGGTTGGGCGTGAACCTCGCGCTCGACGATTTCGGCACCGGCTACTCGTCGCTCACGTACCTCCGCGCGTTCCCGATCAACATCCTCAAGATCGACAAGTCGTTCATACGTGCGATCGGCACCGAACGCGAGGACACCGCGATCGTCGCGGCGGTCATCGCGCTGGCCCGGAACCTCGGGCTCACGGTCGTCGCGGAAGGCATCGAGACGCAGGAGCAACTCGCGGTGCTCCACCAACTCGGGTGCCCGTACATGCAGGGCTACCTCTTCTCGCACCCCACGCCGATCGACGCGGCGGTGCAGTTGCTCGAGCGGCCGACGCTTCGTCTCGCCGGCACGAACGACGCGACCGTCTGAGCTTCGGCGTCTGAGCTTCGGCGTCTGAGCGTCGGGCTCGCGCTCAGCCCGACTTGAGGTTGGCGACGCAGGTGCCGCCGTCGGCGTCGCTGTTGGTGCCGTCGGGACAGGTCGTGTGACCGAACGACGCGTTCGTGAGATTCGCGTTCGTGAAGTTCGCGTTGGTGAGCGTCGCGTTCGTGAAGTTGGCACCCGTGAAGTTGGAGCCGTTGACGGCCGCGCCGGTGAGGTTCGCTCCGGTCAGGGTGGCGCCGACGAAGTTCGAACCGCTGAGCGCGGCGCCGGTGAGGTTCGCACCGTTGAGATTTGCAGCCGGCCCGATCAGATACCCGGCGCGGAGCCGCCACGCGGTCGGCAACGCGGCCGGCGCGCCGGTGATCCCGCCCGACGAGACGCCGGCGAGCGTCGCGTTGGTGAGCGTCGTGCCGTCGAGGCTCGCGTTGGTGAGCGTCGCGTTGTTGAGAGCGGCGCCGGTGAGATCCGCACCGTCGAGCGTCGTGCCCGTGAGGTTGGCGCCGTTGAGCGCAGCGCCCGTGAGATCGACACCGGTGAGATCCGCGCTGGTGAGGTTGGCGCCCGGACCGATCAAGAAGCCGTTGATCAGCTGCCAGCTCGGCGGCAGCCCGGCCGGCCCGCCGGTGATCCCGCCCGACGAGACGCCGGTGAGCGTCGTGCCCGCGAGGTTGGTTCCCTCGATGATCGCGTTGTTGAGGTTCGCGCCGCTGAGGTCGGCTCCCTGCAGGTTGGATCCGGTGAGGTCCGCGCCGGTCAGCGTGGCCGCCTGGAGGTTCGTGTTCCGCAGGTCGGCGCTGGTGAGGATCGCGCCGTTGCCGACGAGGTATCCGTTCACGAGTCGCCAGCCGCTCGGCAACGAGGTGGGCGTGCCGACGATCGCACCCGACGTGACGCCGTCGAGAGTGGCGCCCGCGAGCAGGGCGCCGGTCAGGTTGACGCCGGTGAGATGCATACCGGTGAGATCGGCGCCCGTGAGCGTCGCGTTCGTGAGGTTGGCGCCGGGCCCGACGAGGAAGCGGCTCACGAGTTGCCAGTCGGTCGGCAGCGACGCGGGCGTCCCGTCGATCTTGCCGGACGATGCCCCCGTGAGGGTCGCCCCGGCGAGCGTCGTGTTCGTGAGGTTCGCGTCGCGGAACGCGGCGTTGGTGAGGTTCGCGTTCGCCAGGCTGGCGCCGGCCAGGTTTGCTCCCGTGAGCGTCGCGCCGGTGAGGTCTGCGCCGTTCAGCGCCGCGCTCTTGAGATTGGCGCCCGAGCCGACGAGGTAGCCCTTCGCGAGCAACCAGTGGAGGGGCAGCCGGGCCGGTGTGCCGATGATGCCGCCCGACGTGACGCCCGTGAGCGCGGCGCCGATGAGGTCGGCGCCGTTGAGGTCGGCGCCGTTGAGATGGACGTTCTTCAGGTTGGCGCCCTTGAGATTGGCGTTCTGCAAGTTGGCACGCGGCCCGACGAGGAATCCGTGCACCAGCTTGAAGCTCGCCGGCAGCTTCACCGGTGCGGTCAGCGTGATGACCATGCCCGACTGCACGCCGGTGAGCGTCGCGCCCGTGAGGTTCGCGCCGGTGAGCACCGCGCCGGTGAGCACCGCGTTGGTGAGGTTGGCGCCCGTGAGGTTGGCGCCCTTGAGGTCGGCGGCCGGACCGACGAGGTATCCCTTCGCGACCAACCAGCCGGTCGGCAACGATGCCGGCGTGCCCGTGATGCTGCCCGACGAGACGTTGGTGAGGTCGGCGCCGGTGAGCGCGGTGCCCGCGAGCTTCGCGCCGGTGAGCGTCGCGTTGATGAGCGTCGCGCCGGCGACGTTCGCGCCGCTGAGCGTCGCGTCGAGGAGGTCGGCGCCCCGGAGGTTGGCGCTCGGGAGGCTCGCACCCCTCAAGTTTGCGCCCGGGCCCATGAGGTAACCGTTCACGAGCTTCCAGTTGATCGGCAGCGAGCTGACCGTGCCGATGATCCCGCCCGACGACACGCCGGTGAGCGTCGCGCCGGCCAGGTTGGCGCCCTTCAGGTTGGCGTCGGCCAGCCGGGCGTTGGTGAGGTTCGCGCCCTTCAGATTGGCGCCGGAGAGATTGAGGTGCGTGAGGTTCGCGCCCTTGAGGTTGCAACCCGCGAGGTCGGCGCCCGGGCCCGGCTTCGAGCACGACGACGCGGCGCCCACCGGTGCGATCGATCCGAGCATCATCGAGACGCTCAGGATCCCGAAGGCAAGACCCCCCGCTTGCCGCAGCCCCACCACGCTTGCAGGGTACTGACGGAAGCGTGTCGGGACCAGCCCCACACTCGCGGGGTATGCGCGTGAGCTCGAGGTGGGCGAGCGCCGCGATTGGCTTCGGTCGATGCTTCGAATCGATCGCCTTCGACCTCCCCTTGCACCGGCTCCATGTCGTCGAGCACCGAAGCCGGCACGACCTTTTGCGGTCGCTCGGTTTCGTGGCGGCCGCCGACACGACCGTTCCCGGAGGTGGTCCTCGGGTATGGGGAATGCGGCGCACTTACCCGGTCTGACCTGGGCCGATAGTCGGTGACGCACGCGGCGGCGCGACCGGCTCGCTGTGTGCCGCGGCGGTCGGTCCGTCTAGAGTTCAGGGCTCTTCGTGAGATCTCGGGCAACGACGCTCGGATGCACCGTCGTGGAGGGCACGGACGTGACAAGTGATGTCCCGGTGCTCGGACTGAGCGGCCTGTTCGTCATGGTCTCGATCAAGGTCTTCCCGGCGTGGTGCAACAAGCACCGCGCGAACGAGGCGGCAACACGCGTCTTCTCGGTGCTGGCCTTGGTGGCGACGGTCGCAGCCACGGTTTGGCTCACCTGGGAGGTCGCGTCGCTCGGCGTACAACACTCGCCGACGCAGACGCACCCGTCGCTGTACGGCACGGTCTTCGGCATCCCGATCGTGCTGGTCCCGCTCGCGGTGCTGCTCGCGATCGTCGGTGTCACCGAGCTACGCGGCGCCGAACGGATCGCAATGCCGTCGCTGCGACTCGGCAAGCGCCGGGATGCGGACATGCTCGACTCGATCCGCGGTCAGATCTCCGGCGCGTCGAGCGACACCCGCACGGTTCTCGCCGAGGCAATCTCGCAGATCGAGTCGAGTGTGTCGGCGCGGATCGAGGAGCGGGCCCGACTCCAGGCCGAGACCGGTACCGCGGTCGAGACGCTGCAGAGCGCCGTCGCCGAGAGTGCGTCGGAAGTTTCGGACACGTTCGAACGCGTCGCGAGCCTGTGTGCTTCGGTCACCGCGCGGCTCGACGCGCAGCGACTCGAACCCGACCCGCTCGCCGCAGTCATCGCCCGTCTCGCCGCGGCGCCGGGCGCGCCGCTCCCAGTGCCGTCCGCGGGCATCGACGACATCGAGATCAACCTCGTTGACCTAGAAGATGACGACGACGAGCTTGCCGACGAAGAAGTCCCTCAACTCGTGACCACTCCCGCCGCCGCGGCGGTGCCGGAGATGTCGCCCACGCCGCCCCGCGCACCTGCCCAACCCGCGAGCGCGCCCTTGACGACGGTCGAGCGCCTGCGGCAGCGGGCGCAACGTGTGGGGCGTGAGGTCTGGACCCGGAGCAAAGCCCAACCGAGTCGCTCCGGCCGCCGCCACCGCGACTGAGGCCGGCGGAGCCGCCGACGTTTCCTTTTTCCGTTCCGGACGATTACCGTTCTTGGAGCGGAGTTGGTGCTCGGGAGAGCGAGCGGCCGTGGTCTGCGGGGTGCTCTCCGGGGTGGTGAGCCGTCCTCATCTCGCTCGGCAATCGGGTCGGACGAGTCAACGGCGGGGGATCATGATGGGCGAGTCGAGTTCCCGGTTCCGGCCGCGTGCCTCGACGGCTTGGCTGTGTGGCGTGCTCATGGTCGGTGCCTTCGTGGGCGGTGTCTCCACGGGCGCGTCCGCCGGCACGACCAGCCTGGCAATCCCGGGCGCGCCGAAGATCACCGCGGTGACTCCCGAGGTGCGCAGTATCTCGATCGCGTTCTCGAAGCCGGCGTCCGACGGCGGGGCCCGCATCTCCAACTACCGCGGTGTCTGCACTTCGAGCAACGGCGGCCTCACGGGCACGCACCAAGGTTTCAGCTCGCCGTTGACGGTCGGCGGCCTCACTGCCGGCAAGACCTACACGTGCACGGTCGCCGCGATCAACAAGGTGAGCATCGGGCCCGCATCGAAGCCGTCGGCTTCGGTGGTCACGCTCCCGACCGTTCCGGCCGCGCCGTCGCTCACGAAGTTGACGCCCGGCTTCCACAACGTCTCGGTCTCGTTCAAAGCGAACAACTCGAACGGCGCGCCCATCACCAACTATCGGGTCACGTGCAAGGACGACGACGGCTGGCGCTCGCATCAAGGGTTCACCTCGCCGATCACGATCGCGTGCGTGAACGGCGCCGAGACGTACACGTGCACGGTCGCGGCCGAGAACCGGATCGGGTGGAGCCCGTCGTCGCCGACGTCGGCCGAGGCGATCTCGCTGCCCGTCACACCGGGGGCGCCTTCGATCGCGTCGGTCACGGCCGGGACCCGCAGCATCGCCGTGGCCGTGAACAAGCCGACCAACGACGGCGGTGTGCGGATCTCGAGCTACCGGGTCACGTGCACCTCGACCACCGGCGGGGCAACCGGCACGCGTCAGGCGTTCACGCCGACGATCACCGTCACCGGTCTGTCCGGTGGCGACACGTACACGTGCACGGCGCGAGCGATAAACCAGGTGAGCGTCGGCCCGCCGTCGAAGCCGTCGGCGCCGGTGGTGCCGCTCACTCCGTAGTTAGAACGGGACTCGGACGAAGCTCGAGATCGCGCCCGGTCCTTCGCCGCGATCGTTGATCGCGGTGAGGGTGCACGAGTAACGCCCACCCGGTGTTAGGCCGTTCACCATGAACGGGCTGCTGCGCTGGAACTGGCTCGCGGTGACGCCGCCGTTGGTCGACTTGCACAGCGCGTGGTAGCGAAGGATGAGGTTGCCGTTGTTGCTCGGAACGATGAACGACATCGTGGCGCCGCGTCCGTGCGCTGTCGTCGACGTGATCTTCGGGACTCCCGGCGTTCCGACCGTCGCCGTCATCGTTCCCGATCGCCCGCTCGTGCCACTCGCGCTGATCGCGATCACGTAGCACGTGTACGCCTTGCCGGTCGTCAGGCCGGGCACCATGATCGGCGTCCCCGTGCTCGTCGCGACGTGCGCGGTCCCGCCGGGCGCGACGGGAACGCACGTTGCGTGGTACGACGAGACCGCCGTGCCGTTGTTGTTTCCCGGCTTGAACGAGACGCCCAGCGGCCCGGTCGGGCCGGGCGCGCGTCCGGGGATGACCGAAAGAATCGTCGGCGGCGCCGGAGCAGTTCCCGGGATCGTCGAGGCCGACACCGGTGAGCGCGGGCCCGTGCCAACGGCGTTCGTGGCGGTCACGTAACACGTGTAGGTGCGGCCGTTCGTGAGCCCCGTCACGGTGATCGGCGAGCTCGGTCCCGCGTGCGTGCCGGTGACACCCACGTGACTCGACGTGCACGTGGCGGTGAAGTGCGTGATCGAAGCGCCGTTCTTGGGCGGCGCCGTGAACCTCACGACGATCTGGCCGACCCCGCGCGTGACCGTCGGGGTCCCGGGCGCGCCGGGAACCGCCGCGGGAACGACCTCGGCGGAGGCCGCCGAGTGCGGGCTCGTCCCGACGCTGTTCGTCGCCGTGACGGAACACGTGTACCGCACGCCGTTGGTGAGGCCCGTCACGACGATCGGTGAGTCCGGGCCCGATACCGACACGTGCGACGGAGCGTTCACCCCGGTGCAGGTCGCGGTGAAGCTGGTCGTCGGGCTGCCGTTGCTCGCGCGCGGGCTGAACGTGACGGTGATCCGGGCATTGCCGCGCGCGACCGTGGGCTTGGCCGGCGCGTCGGGAACCAGTGCCGGAATCGTGAGCGGCGCCGAATCGGCGGAGGCGGGGCCGGTGCCCGCCGCGTTCGACGCGGTCACGGTGCACGTGTACGTCGTGCCCCTGGTCAGGTTGGTGATGACGATCGGTGAAGCCGATCCGAACACCGAGACGGGATTGGGATCGCCGGTGCACGTTGCGCGGTAGACCGTGATCGGGCGCCCGCCGTCGTCGGCGGGCGGGGTGAAGCTCAGCGTGATCTGGGTGTCGTCGACGGCGCCGGTGGGCGCCGACGGCGCGCCGGGAACCGTCGCCGGAATCGCGGCAAGGGAGGAGGGGGACTCGGGGCTCGTGGCGGGGTCGCTGTTCGTCGCGTCGACCGTGCACGTGTACGACTTGCCGTTCGTGAGACCGCCGACGGTGATGGGCGCGACCGATCCGTCGTTGCTCGCGGAGTTGGCGACGCCGCCGTTCGAAGAGGTGCACGTCGCCGTGTACGCGGTGATCGCGCTCCCGCCGTCGTCGGGCGTTGCTGTGAACGTCACCACGATCTGCGCGTTCCCGGCGACTGCCGCAGGAGCGGCGGGCGCCGCGGGCGCGGCGGCCCACGCGGGCGACGCGGTCACGCCGACGGCGAGCAGCGCGCCGATGACGGCCGCGGCGGCGCGACGCTGGCGTCGACCCCTCATGTCACGCACGACCTTCACCTCACGAGCCCCACCTGGACCCGATACGCCAGTAAATCCCGCTCGGGGTTGCCGCGCAACCCTCTGCGGCGAAGGCGTCGAATCCGTGTGGGTGCCCGGGTACGTTCACGACTCGCCCGTGCGAGACGAGTCTGGCCAGCCCGACCCGGGCACCCGAACGTCG
>CAZLEC010000069.1:9099-12078 GCA_964558245.1 uncultured Burkholderiales bacterium
CGTCGAGACGCGGAGCGGGCGCCGTGGAGACCAGTGCTCCGCGGCGCCCGTCCGAGTTGTCATCCCGTTCGCAGGCCTGGCTGCCGGCCTAGGCGGTGGTCCGGTTCGAAGCGGCCGCCGGGCCGTTGCCCCGCTTGTTGGTCGCAGTGATCGAGCAGACGTAGGTCTTGCCGACCGTTGCGCCGGTCACGACGATGTCTCGGGCACTTGTGTCCGTCGCGACTGCCGACCGGGTGCCGCCACCGTTGTGCGACACGCAGGTCGCGGTGTAGCGGGTGATCGGCGATCCGTTCCCGGACGCACCGCTGAACTGCACGACGAGTGCGCCCGCGATGTTCTTGCTCGGCGAGGCCTTCACGAACGACGGTGCAGTCGGCGCTCCGATCTTGACCGCCGGCGAGGCCGTCGAGGTCGGACCGGTGCCGAGTGCGTTGATCTGCGAAGCGCTCAACGAGTTCGGACCGGTGCCGAGCCGGTTCATGACGGCCACCTTGAACACGTAGCTGCGGCCGTTGGAAAGTCCGCCGATCACCTGGTGCTTCGCCGTCGAGTGGAACGTGTGCGACGGCAGTGCCGTGTGCCCGAGGTAGGGAGTCACGACGTAGCCGGTCACCGGCAGGCCACCGTGCAACACCGGTGCCTTCCACTTCACGGTCGCCTTCTTGTTGCCGGGCTGGGCGAGCACGCTGCTCGTCAACTCCGGTGCGGTCACGTGCAGCGTGAAGCTCTGGTGCGTGGTGCCCGCCGCCGACGACGCCGTGAGGGTCAACGGGTAGGTACCCGCGGCGTTCACGACACCCGACAGCTTGCCGGTCGCCGCATCGAACGTGACGCCCTTCGGCAGCTTGCCCGTGAGCGTCAGTGCCGGTGCGGGGAGGCCCGCCGTCTTGAAGCCGAAGTCGAGGTGCGTCTGGCGAGGAACAGTCGTGAGCTTCGCACTCGTGATCGCCGGCACAGCCCAGAACGGAACGGTCGTGGTCGAAGTGCCGTGCACGGCGGGTCCGCTCGGCGGGGTGCCGGTCGCGGTCGCGGAGTGCTTGATGCCTTTCGCCTTCACGTTCGCCGATGTCGTCTTGTAGCTCGCGGTGCACGTCTCCGTCGCAGCCGGTGCGAGCGTCGTGCTCGGGCAGCGGATCGCCGACAGGCCGGACAGCGGGTCGGACACGCCGACGCCGTGCAGGGTCACGTTCCCCGAGTTGGTCAGGAGGTAGTTGAACGTCACCGGTGTGCCCGCCCCGAAGAAGCTGCCGGGAGCGGTCGACGGTGCAACCGCGATCGCCGGGCCCTGGATCGCCGGGGTGGTCAGGTTCGACGTCGCGTGCACGACGGTTGTCGACGGTGCGGTGCCCGAGGCCGTGGCGGCCAGGTTGATGCCACCGGCGTCGACGTCGGTCTGGGTGACCACGTACGAAGCGGTGCAGGTCTCACTCGCACCGACGAGCAGTGTGGTGGCCGGGCACGAGATCGCCGGCGGAGGGAACAGCGGGTCGGTGACGCCGACACCCACGAGCGCGACGTTCCCCGTGTTGGTCACGAGGTAGCTCGCCGTCATCGGCGTTCCCGCCACCGCGAAGCTCGGCGGGTTGGTCGACGCAGCCACCGACAGCTTCGGCTCGGCGACGAACAACGAGAACTGCTGCGTTGCTCCCGGAGGGCCGGTGATGTTGGTCGCGTTGAACGTTATCGGGTAGGTACCGCCCGAACCGGCCTGCGGCGTGCCGCTGATGGTGGCAGTGCCCGCGACCGCGCCCGGCGTGTAGGTCAAGCCGGCCGGCATCGCTCCGGTCTCGGTCAGGGTCACCGGCGCGGTGCCCGAGGTCGTGACCGCGAACGTGAACGCCGATCCGACCTCGGCGTTGGCGGTAGCCAAGCTGGTGATCGCGGGCGGCGCCGCGCTGATCGTGATGTGCGCACCCGGTGCGATGGTCTCCCACGCCGAACGGGTCCCGCCGTACTGCGTGCCGAACGGCTGGGAACCGAGGATCGGGTCGACGATCGAGTAGCCGAGCGGCGAGGTCACGGGAACGGTCACCGCGGTGGCTCCGTTGTTCGTGATGGTGATGTCGCCACCCGTCTGCGAAGCCGCGACCGTGTTGGCCGTGCTCGCCGTGCCGGGCACCTGGTTGGCGGCCCACGCACTCTGCTCGTTCAGGATCGTGCCGATCTGCGCCATCGCCGGCTGCTGGTACGGCGCGAGTGCCGTGAAGTACAGGTGGTACTTCGCCAACAGCGGGTTGAGCACCGAGTAGAGGAGCCCGTCGCCGACAGCCGTTGACGTGGCGGGCGGCGTCGCGGGGATCGTCGCCGGTGCCGTACCCATGATGTTGGTCTGGTGCACGTAGGTCGGCCGCGGGTCGTTGTTGACCATGTTGGCGAACATGCCCGTGACGACGGAGCTGACGATGGTGCTGAAGGTCGCAGCCGTGGTCAGACACGTCGTGGTGGAGCTGTTGACGCACTTACCGCCGTGCGCGGTGTCCTCGTAGATCGTGTTGTACTCGTCGACAGCCTGCTTCTCGGTCGAGTTGTTGTAGAAGATGTTGATCGGGTGACGGGGCACGCCTTCGAAGTTCCCGTCGGGGAATGCAGCGTTCGCCGGGTACGTGGCACCCGCGTAGTTGACGCCGATCCCGAAGGCGGTCGAGGCCGGGTTCGGGTACGGCTTCGAGGCGTCCGTGCCGACCGAGGTCATCGCGAGCGCGTTCAAGGCGGTCACGAAGTTCGGGTTCTGCTCCCACGGCAGCTCGTGCGCGTTCTCGAGCGTGGGCGGTACCCAACCGGCCTGCGCGGTGCCCGCGGCGCCCGTGTCGAGGAACGTCTGCTCTTGCATCCCGCCGCCGGTCGTGACCGTGGTCGAGCCGCCGGTCGGGTCGGCAGTCACCGTGGCCGGCGGAGTCGCCGAAGCTCCAGGCGTGACTTGCCCGATCAACGACCAGTTGTTGGAGCCCGCGACCTCGCGGTACACGCGGTAGTTGGCCG
>CAZLEC010000070.1:0-12071 GCA_964558245.1 uncultured Burkholderiales bacterium
GACGGCACGGTCAGCGCACCCATGCAGGGAACGATCGTGCAGGTGCTCGTGGAGGTCGGAGCCGCGGTGGAGGTCGGCCAGGCGATCCTCGTGCTCGAGGCGATGAAGATGGAGAACCACATCACGGCGACGAAGGCCGGGACGGTGACCGAGATCCGGGTCGCGGCGGGCGACTCCGTCGGCACCGGCGACGTGATGGCGGTCATCGAGTAGATCCTTCGGTGCGTGCGACGACGCGCCGATAGACGAACGTGGTCGTCCGGGCAGCGGTCCTCGACGGGCCGCGGCCGGGCATCGCCACGGCCTCGGTGCCCGAGCCGGCACGGGCCCGCTCGCGCGCACTCGACCTCGTGCTGCTCGCGGCGCTGGCCGTGGCGGTCGCGCTCGTCTTCGGCGAACTCCATCGCGCGCTGGTGATCCAGTCCGACGCGATCTTCGAACGCGTCAACGGCCAGGTCGCGACGACTCACCCCGGACGCGAGGCGATCACGTTCTCGTTCGGTCCGTTCCTCGCCGTCATGCTCGGCTCGATGGGCCTGGCGGCGCTGCGGCACCGGATCGCGGCGTTCGCAGTCTTCGCGGCGATCGCGATGACACCGCTCGTGCAGGCCGTGCTGCAGGTGCTCCCAACCGACCGGGGCGCCCTCTTCCGGGTCGCGCCCACCGCGCTCGGCTTTGCCTGGCCGGGCGGCTACCTGCGTCCCGGGCTCGGCCCGCTGTGGCGCGCGTTCGGCATCGACTACGGACTCGCGCTCCTCCCCGCGGTCGCGATCGCGGCGTGGACGCTCGACACGGACCGTCGGCACGGAAACGGCACGCGAGTCGCGCGCCTCGTCGCGGGCGCTCGGAAGCCGACACCTGCGGAGGTGGCCGGCCTCATCGGCGCACTGTTCCTCTTCGTGCTCTTCTTGCACACCTGGGACACGCGGCAGACACTGCAAAACGTCGGATCGCCGAACCTCGGTGCCGACCTCGTCCCCTTCTTCCCGTTCTTCGTGCTCGGCGTCGCCCTCGCACGGGGCGCGCGGTGGCGCTTCCTCGTGCTCGCGGCGGTGCCGATCCTGTGGTCGACGCAGTGGATCCCGAACCTGCTCGCCGGCTCCGTGCACGGTCTGTCGATGAGCGACGCGCACGACGCGCTGCCGTACGCCGCGGTGGTCGCCGCGGGCGCGTTGTGGCGACCGATCGCGACGCTCGCGAACGGGGAGCGCACGCGCGCATGGGTGCTCGTGATCGCGTTGAACGCGCTCAACCTCGCCGACATGCTGTTCACGCGCGCGGCGCTGCACTCCGGCCAGGCAGTGGAGGCCAACCCGTTCGCAACCTGGATCGGCCCGGGCGTGAAGCTGATCGGCGTCGGCGTCGCGTCCGCGCTGCTCGCACGCTTCCGGCCCCGCGCGCTGGTCTGGCTGGTGCTCGTGTTCGGCGCCCTCATCGCCTGGCACCTGAGCGGCCTGGTCCTGGACACGTCCTGATGCGTCTGTGGACCACAAATCGTGTGGTCCACAGACGCATCGGTGGCAAGATCGGGGCGTGACCAGGGCGATCTATGTTGTCGACGCGTTCTCCGAAGGTCCGTTTCGCGGCAATCCGGCGGGCATCGTTCCGCTCGAGCCCGGCGACATCCCCTCCGACGCGTGGATGCAGGCCACCGCGGCCGAGATGAAGCATTCGGAGACCGCCTACGTCGAGCCGTGCGCCGACGGCACCTTCGGCCTGCGCTGGTTCACCCCGGAGGTGGAGGTCGACCTCTGCGGGCACGCCACGCTCGCGAGCGCGCACGTGCTGTTCGAGACCGCACGCCTCGCGCCCGACGCCGCCGCGGTGTTCCACACGCGTGGCGGAGAGCTCCGCGCGACGCGCGAGCCCGACGGCCGCGTGCAACTCGACTTCCCCACCGCGCCGCCCGAGCCGTGCGACGCACCGGCCGGCCTCCTCGACGCGCTCGGCGTGGCGAAGGCGGAGTCGCTGTGCACCACCGGGCAATTCTTCATGCTCGTGGTGCCCGACGCCGCGATCGTGCGCGAGCTCGCACCCGACTTCCACGCGCTGGGCGCGCTCACCGACGTGCGCGGCGTCTACGTGACCGCCCCGGGAGACGACGGCCGCCACGACATCGTGTCGCGCTGCTTCGCGCCGCGCGTCGGCATCGACGAAGACCCGGTCACCGGCTCGATGCACTGCGTCCTGAGCGCGTACTGGTGTGACCGGCTCGGCAAATCGGAGCTCGACGCCGAGCAGGCGTCCGCGCGCGGCGGCACCATGCGCGTGAAGCTCGCGGGTGCCCGCACCCTGCTCGTCGGCCGCGCCGTGACCGTGCTACGCGGCGAGCTGGTGGTCTGACCGACAGGGCGCCGCGCTACGGCAGCGGCGTCAGCCTGCTGTTGAGATGCACGATCCCCGGCCCGAACCGGCGGTCGACCGCGGCCCGTTGCGCAGGAGTGACGGCGATCGCTTCCGCGGTCACCGCGCCGTCGAGCTCATCGGGGCCGCCGCTCAGCATCTGGAGTCCGAGGCGCCGACCGAACGCACCGAACAACTGGTGGACGATCGCCTGCAACTCGGCCTCGGTGTGCGTCCCGCGTTGCACGACGCAGATCGGTCCGCCGTAGATCGCCGACAGCGCGCGGCGGTGCGCGTCGACGTTCCCGGTGAACGCGAAGTTGAGCACAGGCAGCTTCGCGTCGACGACGCCCGGATACGCCGTGTACGGCCCGACCCACGTGCCGACGTAGCCGGGTTCGCCCTGCGCCGCAGCGGTCACGGCCGTGTAGGTGCCGAACGTGAGGCGCGCCGGATCGGTGACGCGCCACCCGCCCGCCGGCGTCGGACAGCCCGACGGCGAGCCGATGAGCGTGGGAGTCTGCGTGGATGACGGCGCTGACGCCGGCGGAGTCGTCGGCACCGTCGTCGTGACCGGCGGGTTCGGCCGTTGGGTCAGTGTGAAGACCTCACCGTTGTACGTGCCGACGAGTCGGAACGTGCCCGACGCCTTCGTCGCCGCCGGCCATCCGACGACCTGTGGACCGCTGCAGTTGTCGGAGTACGGCGACAGGTCCTCCGCCGTCGCGTAGATGCACAGCTCCGGGCTGTGCAGACGATCGGCCGCCACGAGGCCGTTGTACGACCATCGCTGCTGCGCGACTCCGGGGCTGGGCGCCGCCGGCGCGGCCACGACCAGGTACGAGTCGGCATCGGGTACTGCGACTTCGTGCACCGCGCTTCGCGGGTACGCGACATTGAAGTACGCGACGTGAGTCCGATCGAGCGTGACCAACACCACTGTGCCGTCGGTGGACCACTTCGGGTTCAGCCCGCCCTTCCAGACCTCCAGGGCTCGGGTCGTCACGTCGCCGCTCGTCGCGTCGATCACCGCAACACGCGCGGTGTGGGTACCGGCGGGAACCACGGCACCGATGTACTGCTTGTCACGACGGCTCGGGAGCGCGACCGCGGCAACCGCGAGCTGCGCGCCGTCGGGCGCGAACGCGCCCTCCCCCGACCAGTACGTTCCCCGCGGCGGCGCCTCCGACCGATCGGTCCCGCTGCGCAGGTCAGTGAGGTGGAGCGGACATTGATCGATGAACGCACACGTCAACGGGATCCACGCGGCGTATTCGCCCGACACCGCGAACGGCGCGCCTGCGATGGGGAGCTGACGCACCGCGCGGCCCGTCTTCGGGTCCCACACCTCGTAGACCTCTGACGCGCCGGGCGAGCCGCCCGGTCGCGCCGTCAACAACCCGCCGTCGACTTCGGCGAACGGGACCCGGCCTCGGGTGAGCCGGTAGGGACCCCCGAACGGAACGGCCGCCCAGGAAGCCTCCGTCACGTAGCCGTCGTCGACGGTCCACACCGCGTCGGGGGCCTTCGCCGCGAACACCGACGTGACGGGCCCGCCGATCGACCGCCACTCGCCGAGCGTCGAAGACAGCACGAACGCCAGATGCAACGGCCCGCCGGAAGCAACACCGGGAAAGGCCGGCGCGTCCTGGTCGACCATCATCACCACGTGCGACCCGAGCGTGAGGAACGGGACGGTCCAGCCGCGCACGCCGGGAACGGGAAACGGGATCGCGCGGGCGGCGCCCGAGATCGGATCGGTGAGATGCATCGGCGGCGCCGACGCGAACGTCTCCGACCCGTACGAAGGCCCGCCGCCCGGGGAGACGATCGTGAGCTGCGCGAGCGCGGCGCGTGTCGCGGCGGCTTCCGCGGCCGCGTTCCCAGTGCCGCCGCTGCCGCCGACCGACACGACCTTCGGCTCGTTCGCCGGGCGCGCCAGCACGCTCCCGGTCGCGACCGCGGCGACGAGCACGACCGCGCCCACGACGCCGATGCGCCGCACCCGCCGCCGGCGGCGCCGGTCGCGGACGATCGCGTCGACGTCGAACGGCCGCGCCGACTGCTCGATCAGGTCCCGCAACGACCGCGAGAGATCAGGCATCGTCGACCACCTCGAGCGCGGCGCGCAGCTTGGCCAGCGCGCGCTCCACGTGCGTCTGCACGGTCGAGATCGTCACGCCCGTGAGCTCCGCGACTTCGCGCAGCGTCCACTCGTAGCCGTGCACGAGCACCACCGCGACCCGCTGCGCCTCCGACAAGGAGCCCACCGCCGAGAGCAGGCCGGGCTCCACGAGATGCTCGCCCGAGTGCCCGGTCGCCGGGTCCCATCGCAACGAGACCGGCGGCCGGCGCGGCCGCGTGCGGGTCTGGCCGACACGATAGAGGTACCCGATCGGGTTCTCCATCCGCCGGATGCGGCGCCAATGCTCCCACGCATATCCCAACGCCTCCGCGACGGCATCGGCGCCGCGCTCCGGTCCGTAGGCCGCGACGAACGCGCGCTGGAGCCGGATCCCGGCCCCCATGGCGAACTGCTCGAAGGTCTCGTCTTCCAGCTCCGTCGCGAACCCCCTTCTCCGGGAAACCAACGAAGCGCCGACCTTTACGACGAGTCGCGGCCTACATCCGCTCCCGGTGCCAGGCGATCTGCCGGCTCAGGCCCTCCCGGAGCGGGACCTCCGGCCGCCAGCCGAGCAGCTCACGCGCCCGATCGGTCGCCCCGCCGTTGCGGAACGAGTCGCCGGGCTTGCGCGGCTCCGGGTCGACCGCGACCGGCGACCCGGCCAGCTCCCCCACCAACGCGATCAACTCGTTGATCGTGATCTCCGCGCCGCCGGCGACGTTGAGGTACGTGCCCGGCGCGACGTCACGGTCGGCCGCGGCGATGTTCGCCGCCACGATGTCGGCGACGTAGGTGAACTCGCGGATCTGCGTGCCGTCGCCGTAGAGCGGGAACGCGGAGCCGTCGACCGCGGCCTGGCACAGGCGATGGATCGACATGTCGGGCCGCTGCCGCGGGCCGAACACCGTGAAGTAGCGCAGCGACACCGTGTGCACGCCCCAGTTCTCGGCGTACAGGCTGCAGAGGTGCTCGGCCGCGAGCTTGGTGACGCCGTACGGGCTGAACGGCTGGGGCAGATCGGTCTCGACCGTGGGATAGCGCACCTGGTTGCCGTACACCGACGACGAAGACGCGTACACGACCCGGATTCCCGGCCGCGCGCGCTGCACCGCTTCCAGCAGACGCTGCGTCGCGAGCACGTTGTGACCGACGTAGTCGGAGAAGCCGCCCGACCAGGAGAGCCTCACACCGGCCTGCGCCGCTTGGTGGAACACCGTGTCGACACCGCTGAGGAGCACGTCGAGGTCGGCGGTGCGCAGATCGGCTTCGACCAGCTCGAAATCGTCGTGCGCGAACGCGCGGGCGAGATTCTGCTCCTTGTCGATCCGCTCGTAGTACGGCGTGAAGCAGTCGACACCGATCACCGTGTCGCCGCGTGCGAGCAACGCCTCCGCGAGGTGACTGCCGACGAAGCCGGCGGCGCCGGTCACGAGCGCGTTCACCGGTCAGTACGCGGCTTCGGCGAGCGACTCGGCCAGCGCCGGATGCACGAGCAGCGAGTCGACGATGTCGCCCACCTTCAGCTTGTTGGTCGCCGCGACCGCGATCACCGAGATCAGCTCCGCCGCGTTGCGGCCGACGATCGCGCCGCCGAGCACGACACCGGTCGCGGGGTCGGAGAGGATCTTCACGAAGCCGCGCGAGTCGCCGTTGATGAGCGACTTCGGGTTCGACGAGAACGGCACCTTTGTGACGCGAAGCTTGCGGCCGGCTGCGAAGGCCTCCGCTTCGGCGACGCCGACCTCCGCGATCTCGGGGTCGGTGAAGATCGCCTGCGCGGCCTTGTCGTAGTCGAGATGACGGTGAGCGCGCGCGGTGAGCCCCATCACGTGCTCGGCGATCTTGCGCCCCTGCATGGCCGCCACCGAGGAGAGCGGCAACCGTCCCGAGATGTCGCCGGCCGAGTAGATGTGCGGCACGTTGGTCTGGCAGTGACGGTTGCCGGTGACGTAGCCGCCGTCGTCGACCGCCACGCCGGCCGCCTCGCAACCGAGCTCCTCGGTGTTCGGCAACGAGCCGATCGCGAGGAGCGCGTGCGACCCATCGACCGCGCGACCGTCGTCGCACGCGATGAACACCTTGTCGCCTTCGCGTCCGATCGAGGTTGCGCGCGCACCTTTGAGCAGCCGCACCCCGCGCCGGATGAACTCATTCTCGAGCACCGCCGCGACCTCGGGGTCCTTTGTGGGCAGCACCTGCTGGCGCGACACGATCAACGAGACCTGAGAACCGAGCGCGCTGAACATGTTCGTGAACTCGACGCCGGTCACCCCGGAGCCGATCACCACCAGATGCTCGGGTATCTCGGGCGGTGGATACGCCTGCCGGGTGGTGAGGATGCGCTCGCCGTCGATCGCGGTCCACTCGGGCACGCGGGGCCGGGAGCCGGTCGCGAGCAGGATCGCGTCGGCCTCGATCCCCTCGACGCCCTCGGCGGTCGTCGCCTCGACCTCGTACGCGCCGACGAGCCGCCCGCTACCGCGGAGGAGGCGCACGCCCTGTGACTCGAGGAGACTCGTGACCCCGTCGCGCAGCGTCGCCTCCATGCCGCCGATGCGCGCGCGCAACGCGGCGACGTCGAGACAGCCGCTCGCTTCGAGACCCATCGTGTGGGCCCGCGCCAGATCGGCGAGCCCGTTGCCGGTCCCGACCATTGCCTTGCTCGGGATGCAGTCCCACAAGTGTGCGGCGCCGCCGATCACGTCGCGTTCGATCAACGTCACTTCCGCGCCCAGCGATGCCGCGACGGTCGCCGCGGTGTTGCCTCCGGGGCCTCCGCCGATGATCACGAAACGTACGGGCACGACGCCAGGCTACGCGCGGCCACCCGCCTAGCCTGACCACATGCAAGACCTGCGCACCGACGAGCTGACCGGCACCTGCGTGATCGTGGCACCGGGTCGCGCGACCCGGCCGGTCGTGTTCAGCCCGGCCGCCACCACGCCGGCGACCGCGGTTGCCTCGTGCCCCTTCTGCCCCGGGCACGAGGCGATGACACCGCCGGAGGTCGCGCGCGTGGGCGGCGGTGCACCCGACACGCCCGGGTGGCAAGTGCGCGTCGTGCCGAACCTCTACCCCATCGTCGGCCTGGAAGGCGGCGTACCGGGCGCGCACGAAGTGCTCGTCTTGTCACCCGCGCACGACCGCCAGCTCGACGCGCTGTCGCTCGACGACGCGAGCACCGCCCTGCTCCTGCTCCGCGACCGTGCGGCTCACCAGCTCGACGCCGGCCTCGTGCACGCGCAGCCGCTCCTGAACCAGGGCCGCGCTTCGGGTGCGTCGATCGAGCATCCGCACGCACAGCTGATCGCGCTCGCGTTCACTCCGCCTCTCGTCGACGCCGCGCTCACGCGATTCGCCGAGACCGGACGCGATCTCGTCGTGGACTCGTTCGAGGCTGCGCGCGACGCATCGTGTCTCGTACGCGACGCCGACGCCGTGTCGTGGTGCCCGGTCGCGAGTGCATCACCGTTCACGGTGCGCCTCGCGCTCCCGAGTGCGGGCGCCCGATTCGACCGTCTGCCCGACGCCGCCGTTCGCACGCTCACCGCGGGGCTGCAAGACGTGATAGCGCGCCTGCACCGGGCGCTCGGCGACATCGCCTACAACGTCGTGGTGAACTCGGCGCCGCGCGATGACCCTCGCCCGTTCCACTGCTGGGTCGACGTCGTGCCCCGGATCGGCGTGATCGGCGGCTTCGAGATGGGCACCGGCGTACTGGTGAACCCGGCCGCGCCGGAGACCGCGGCTCCGATGTTGCGCGACGCGTGAAGCTGCGCGTCGCGGTGTCGATCGCCGCGCCGCCCGCCGCCGTGTGGCGGGTGATCGAACCGATCGAACGTCACGTCGACTGGATGGCCGACGCGGTCTCGATCACGTTCGTGAGCTCGACGCGTCGCGGCGTGGGCACGAGCTTCGACTGCCTCACCCGCGTCGGTCCGTTCCGCACGACCGACCGGATGACGGTCACGGAGTGGGCGCCCGAACGGGCGATGGGCATCGAGCATCGTGGGGTCGTGACCGGCCGCGGCCGGTTCACACTCCGCCGGCGCCCGCGTGGGCGAACCCGCTTCACGTGGACGGAGGAGCTCGACTTCCCGTGGTGGATGGGCGGCACCGTCGGCGCGCTCGCGGCCCGGCCGGTGTTGCGCGCGGTGTGGCGCCGCAACCTGCGCCGGCTCAAGCGCCTCGTCGAGTTCCCTACGGGTTAGCTTCTCGATCATGACGAACTACGCGATGAGCGTGGCCGGGATACAGACCCTCGGCGCCGACCTGACGCTCGACGTCGTGCGTGAAGCCGACGCGCTCGGCTTCACGTCGGCGTGGGTCGCGGAGGCGAACGCGGCCGAAGCCATGGCGTTGCTCGGCGCGATCAGCCAAGCCGCGCCGCACATGGGTCTCGGCACCGGAGTGCTCGCACTCCAGCTCCGCACACCGCCGCTCCACGCGATGGCGGCCGCGACGCTGCAACAGCTCGTGGGCGATCGCGACGTGTATCTCGGCATCGGCATCTCCTCACCGGCGGTAGCCGGCCAGTGGCACGGCGCCGGGTACACGGACCGGCCGATCGCGCAGGTTCGCGAGTTCGTGACCCTCGTGCGCGAGTGCCTCGCGGGCGAGGCGGTGACCTTCGAAGGCGACTTCTACACCGTCAAGCGGTTCCGTCTCGGCGTGCGACTCGGCGAGCGCCGGCCGAAGATCTTCGTCGCCGCGCTCAACGAGCAGATGCTGCGGCTCGCCGGCGCGATCGCCGACGGTGTGCTGCTCAACTATCTGCCCGCCTCGCTCGTGCCGTGGTGCGTCGAGCGGGTTCGCGAAGGCGGCGACGCGGAGGTCTACGCGTACGTGCACTGCGGGGTGACCGACCGCGACCGGTACGCCGACCTCGCACGCAAGGATCTCCTCAACTACGCCGTGGTCGATGCGTACGCGAACCAGTTCGCACGCGCCGGCTTCGCCGACGACGTCGCCGAGTTCCGCGCCAAGTGGAGCGCGCGGGAACGTGACGCGGCCCTGGCCGCGATCGGCGACGCGTGGGTCGACGACATCCAGATCATGGGCGACGCCGCGCACGTGCGCAGCAAGGTCGAGGCGTACGACACGGCCGGCGCGCACCCGATCATCTTCGCGTTGCCGTGGGGCGAGGACCGCCGCGCGACCGTGAGCGCCACCTTGCAAGCCCTCGCCTGATCGCTACTTGCCGGAGAACTTCGCCTTGCCGGGGCCGTGCTCGAGGAACGACGCGACGCCGACCCGCGCGTCGTCGGTGCCGAACACCTCCACGAACGCGTCGGCCTCCATGTCGAGACCCTTCTCCAGGCGCCGGCCCAGCCCGTCGTCGATGACGCGCTTGGCGAGGCCCATCGCGACCACCGCGCCCTGCCCGAGATGCGCGGCCCAGTGCAACGCGTTCTCCTCCACCTCTTCGCTCGGCACGACCCGATCGAGGATCCCGAGCGCGTGCGCTTCGTCGGCCCGTACCTGGCGGCCGCTCCACACGAGCTCTTTGGCCTTCGCGGGCCCGATCAGCCGGGCGAGCCGTTGGGTACCGCCCGCGCCGGGAATGACGCCGAGCAGGACCTCGGGTTGGCCGACCCGTGACGAGTCCGCGCCGACGCGCAGGTCGCACGTGAGCGCGAGCTCGCACCCGCCGCCGAGCGCGTAGCCACGGATCGCGGCGATCACCGGCCGCGGGATCGACGCGACCGCGTCGAACGCGGCACGGAACGCGTCGGCCGCCGCTCGCGCACCCTTGGGGCCGTTCAGCTCGCTGATGTCGGCGCCGGCCGCGAGCGCCTTGTCGCTCCCCGCGATCACGACACCCTTCACCGACGCGTCGTTCGCCAGCGCCGTCGCGGCGTCGCGCAGCTCGCCCAACATCGCGATCGACAACGGGTTCATCGGCGGACGGTTCAGTCGCAGCAGCGCGACCCCGCCGTCGTGTTGCTCGGTCAGTACGAGATCAGCCATGGCCCGGGAGGCTACCGACGAGGACCGAAGAGCACCTCCGCGCCGACCGGTGCGAAGCCGGCAGCCAACGTGGAACGCAGCGAGGCCGCGTTCGGCGCGGCCACCTGCGCCCACAACGCAACGCCTGCCGGCACCAACCCGCGAGCGGCGGCCACGATCCGGCGTCCGAGGCCGCTCCCCTGCCGTTCCGGGTCGACCTCGTAACCGACCTCCCACCGCCCGCACAGTCCGCGCCCGACCATCACGAAGGCGGCGCCGTCGTCGGTGGTCCAGATGCTCTCGATCGTGCGGAACTCCGACGCGGCATCCACTCGGGGGTGCGAGAGGTCGTCGTCTCGGAGCAACCACTGCGGCGGGCCCGAGCCGTCGCCGATCGCGACCAGCAAGACGTCATGGGTGAACGGCCGGCGTCCGATCCGATCGGCCAGCCACACCAGCGACGCCGGCGCCAACGGCAGGCTCAGATCTCCGGCCGGCCACTGGGCGGCGATCTCGCTCGCGTCGACATCGGCCGCGAGCACGTAGTGACCGGTGAACCCGATCAGCGCGTCGCAGGGCGGTCCCGGCGAAGGCGTCACTTCGACCAGTCCGTCGAACGGAGGGAAGCGGCCGCGCGCGGCCGCTTCGAGGATCGACGCCAGCGGGTGGGTGCTCACGCGCTGCCGGCAAGCAGCTCGTCGACTGCCGCGTACGGATCGGTCGTGCGCGCCGCGACGCGATCGACGAGCGCGTCGAACCGGGGCCCTTCGGCGATCCCACCGCCGCGCGCGAGGAGTTGCTCCACTACGAGCGCGCGCAGCTCCGCCGCGAGCCGCGCGTGCCGGCGCGCCGCGACGCCGCCGTTCGCCTCGAGGAACGCTCGGTGCGCCAGGATCCGGTCCCACAGCTCGGCGACACCCTCGCCGTCGGTCGCGACCGTGCGCACGATCGGCGGTCGCCAACCGTGACCGGGCGCGAGCTCGAGCATGCCACCGAGATCGCTCACGGTCGCGTCCGCGCCCGGCCGGTCGGCCTTGTTCACCACGAAGATGTCGGCGATCTCGAGCAGGCCGGCCTTCGCGGCCTGCACCTCGTCGCCCCAGCCGGGGTTCACGACGACGATCGTGGTGTCGGCCTGGCTCGCGATCTCGACCTCGACCTGGCCGACCCCGACGGTCTCGACGATGACCCACGGCTTGCCGACCGCGTCGAGCACACGGACCGACTGCGGGGTCGCGAGCGCGAGCCCGCCGAGATGTCCGCGCGACGCCATCGAGCGGATGAACACGCCGGGATCCGTCGAGTGACGCTGCATGCGCACCCGATCGCCGAGGATCGCGCCCCCGCTGAACGGGCTGCTCGGATCGACCGCCAGCACACCGACCTCGAGCTGCTCGGCCCGCAGGCACGACACGAGCGCGTCGGTGAGTGTCGACTTCCCGGCTCCGGGCGCACCCGTGATCCCGACCGACCAGGCGTGCCCGGTGTGCGGATGCAGGCGGCTGACGACGGCGCGCGCACCTTCACCACCCTGCTCTACGAGCGACAGCAGCTTGGCCGTCGCGACCCGATCACCCGACAGCGCGCGCTCGACGAGCGCGTCGGTCGTAGCGGTCATGCGGGCGAGGGTAGATGAGGGCGGCCGACGCGACCG
>CAZLEC010000071.1:0-12062 GCA_964558245.1 uncultured Burkholderiales bacterium
TGCGGAACCGCAAGATCGGCTTCGTCTTCCAGAGCTTCAACCTGATTCCGCGCACATCGGCGTTCGCCAACGTGGAGCTCCCGTTGGTGTACGCCAACGTGGCGAAAGCAGAACGCCGCGAGCGCGTTATTGCCGCGCTGCACGCCGTCGGCCTCGCGGATCGTGCCGAGCACTTCCCGAACCAGCTCTCGGGCGGCCAGCAGCAGCGCGTCGCGCTCGCCCGCGCGATCGTCACCGATCCCGCAATCATTCTTGCCGATGAACCAACGGGAGCGCTCGACACCGCTGCCACTGCCGAGGTGCTCACCATGTTCCAAGGTCTTCACGAGGAAGGTCGAACCGTCGTCGTGATCACGCACGAGCCCGACGTTGCCGAACGAGCCGGACGAGTGATACGTCTTCGCGACGGATCCGTAGTCGAGGATTCGAGTCGCTTCCGCGTCGCCGCAGCAGCGGCGGGAGGTCACTCGCTGTGACCCTCACCAGTGTACGGATCGCGATGCGCGGAATCGTCGCCAACAAGCTCCGATCCTTTCTGACGACGCTCGGCATCTTGATCGGCGTCGCCTCGGTGATCCTGGTCGTCGCAGTCGGCGCAGGATCGGCCGCGGCCACACGTTCGAGTCTCGAGGCGTTGGGATCGAACACCCTTACCGTCCGAGCAGGTGGGTTCGGGTTTGGGGCTCGCGCGGGCACGCAGAGCCGCAAGGTGTCCATCACCAACGCGGACGTGGCCGCGCTCGCCGACAAGACGAACGCGCCCGATGTCGGCCAGGTCGTTCCGACCGTCAACATAAGCAGCGAGACCGTCGTGTACAGCGGCGCGACCGATACGCCCAGCACCCTTTCCGGCGCGACGACCAACTTCAGCGCGGTCCGCAATTACCCGGTGCAGTGGGGCCAGTGGTTCACGCAACAGCAATACGACAGTCATGCGAACGTCGTGGTGCTCGGTTTGACCGATGTGAAGGATCTCGTCGGTCAGCAAGCCGCTGGTTCCGCGCTGGTCGGTCAACAGGTCCTCATCGGCGGGAAGTCGTTCACCGTGATCGGCGTGTTCAAGTCCAAGGGCACCAACGGGTTCCAGGATCAGGACAGCATCGCCATCATGCCGCTCACCACCGCCCGCGACGACTTCGTCGGCAACTCAGGCACAGTCGATGGTCTCACCGTGCAAGCGACGAGCTCCAAGACCGCTGCCGCTGCGCAGAGCGAGATCACCGCGGTGCTCGTCGCGCACCATCCCGGCTCGAGCTCGACGGACTTCAGCGTGCTGAATCAACAGTCGCTGCTCACGACGGTTTCCAGCACCAACAAGACGTTTACGGTGTTGCTTGCCGCGGTGGCCGCGATCTCGCTCCTCGTTGGTGGAATCGGGGTCATGAACATCATGCTCGTGACCGTGACCGAACGCACCCGTGAAATCGGTATCCGCAAGGCGATCGGGGCACGCCAGGGTCACATCCTCACCCAGTTCCTCGTCGAAGCCGTGCTGCTCGCCGGCTTCGGAGGAGTAGTAGGAGCGGTTGCGGCCATCGTGTTGAGCGGTGTTGTCACGATCGAGAACGTCACGCCGGTGGTCGAGCCGTACTCCGTGTTCCTCGCGCTGGGGTTCGCGATCGCGACCGGCTTGTTCTTCGGCATCTATCCGGCAAATCGTGCCGCGAAGCTGCGTCCGATCGACGCACTGCGCTACGAATGAACCTAGGCAGGCTCCCGTGACCCATGTTGAACCCTCCCGAGTGTCGAGCGCGACCGACCCAACGATGTCGGATATCCCGCTCGTTGATCTCGAGGACATCAGACCGGACGAGTCGCTCCTCGCCGACGTACGCAGAACCCGCATCACCACACCGGCAACACGCGCGCTCCTGGCGCTGGTCGTCGTCGGCGGCGCCTTCCTCGGAGGTGCGGTCGTCGAGCGGACACAACACAAGACGTCAAGCGGGGCGTCGAGTCTGGCGTCAATCGCCGCACAGTTCCGCCGCAGTGCGACCGGCGGATCCGGTGCGTCGGGCGGATCGGGAGCGGCGGGCGCATCACCGTTCGGGGCCGGTGGAGCGACAATCGGCACGGTCAAGCTCGTCGACGGCACCAACGTCTATGTCCAAGACATACAAGGCAACACCATCAAGGTCACTACCAGCCCGAGTACACAAGTAACCATCAGCAAGACGGGCAAGGTAAGCGAGCTCGCGCCCGGGTCAACGATCATCGTGCAGGGCAAGCAGAACGCGGCAGGTACATCCATGTCGGCGACGAGCATCTCGCCGAGCGCCGGATTCGGAGGCGGAGGATTCGGTGCCGGCGCGGGATCAGCAGGCTGACGAGCTCGGCCGGTCATGACCGGATGACGCAGTCACGCGCCCGCATGTCACAACTGCGCGTCGATTTGGTTGAGGATCTGCACCAACGTGTCCGATGACGTGTCGGTCCCCGATGTGGTGCCGGCCGAAGCCGTGCTCGACTCTACGGCCTTCAAGTCGGCGATGAGCTTCTCCAGGTCGGTCTTGAGGTCGGCACTGCTGACACCGGTGCCGGTGACTCCGACGGCATTGGTCGTGGCGCTCGGTGGCGGTCCCTGTGGGCCGTCACCTGGCTTGTGATCTTCGATTCGCTGCACCATGTTCGTCAACTGCGAGTCCGACAGCTGCACGCCATTTGGCGCGTTCTCCTGAAGGCCCTGTTTGATCGCGGTACTGAGATCGGCATTCGAGATGCCCTTCGACGCCGCGTAGTCGGCCAGGCTGCCGCCGCTGTTTCGCACGGCGGCCATCAGCTGGTCACTGGTCATGTTGAACAGCTGTGCGACCGGCGCCATCGACTGCTGCATGCGCGCTCGGAAGTCTTGCTGGCCGGTGCCGTTGATCCCCATCGTTCCCGGCGAGCTGCCGATCGAAGAGACGTTCATTGCGGTCGATCTCCTTGTTTCGCGTTTCCGGTCTATTCGGGAGCGGGCGACTCGCGAATGAGCATTCCCGCAATGTTCTCAAGCGACACTCAACCCGCAGACAACGCTGGTTCGCGGAAACCTGGAACGCGGCCCGCTGATCGGAACGGCGGCGCTGCAGCTCGCCGAATTCACAGGGAAACGTACGCCGCGCGACTCAATCTGGAGGCGTTAGTAGGTGTGGGGAAGGGATGATGCAGTGGAGTTGAGGTGATGCGCCGCTGCGCCTTGTCACTCGTTGGGTTGATCACACTTGTCGGTACCGCCGGGGTCCCGATGCGCGTTGAGGCCAGCGATTCCAGCGGCAGCTCAGCGTTGGTCCGGCCTGCGTTGCTTGCACCGCAACCTCCGAGCGGTGCGACACGAACCGGGATTGTGGATCCGACTCGTGCCATCGAGTTCGACGTTGTGCTCGCATCGCATCCCCGGGAACTCGTGACGCTGCTACGCGAGCTGCCTACCTCGTGGCGACTCGACCGTGCCCGCCGACCCGGTAGGCGACGCCGAACTTGCGCGCCAGCGCGGACCTGTGACGGTTCAGGCTGTCTGAGCGGGACCTGTGATTCTTCATGAGAAATATGAGCGTGGGTTGTGTGTTCGTCATGAAACTGCCTGAAGGCTTTAGCAATCGGGAGTGAGGGCCGAGAACACCCACGTACGGAGTTGGGCGCACGGAGGTGTATGGGCGGATGACGATCAGCGGGATTAGTGGCGCGACGCAGGTACAAGCCGGCGGCGGGGTTGACCCATCGAGTTGGCTGAGCCAAATGCAACAGACACTTGGACCGGTCGCGCAACTGTTTGGTGAGAGCTCCCAACAGTTGATGAACGACTTGCAGTCTGGCAAGACAAGCTTGAGCCAGTTGGCGCAGTCCAAAGGCATCTCGCAGACCGATCTGCTGAACGCGATCCAGCAGGGCTTACAGCAGTCCTCCACGGAAAATGGGCAGCAACTTTCCAGCACGCAGGTCACGAACCTTGCGACCATGATCGCGAACCGCGTGCCTGGAGGCCACCACCACCACGATGGCGGCGGCACATCATCTGGTTCCTCCTCGGCGAACCCGTTGTCGGCGGTCGGCCAGGACCTGGAGCAGTTGCTCCAAGACCTCGGTACCGCTCTCTCCGCGAACGGCACCACCTCGACGTCGGCGACGACTGACACGGCCACGACGAGCACCACGCCTGGTGGGGCGTCGACCAACGCCTTGTCCGCGGTTCAGTCCGACGCTGCGCAGCTTCTGCAAGACCTCAGCACCGCGTTCTCGATTAACAGTTCGACGAGCACGACCCACACGACCGGGACGTCCAGCTCCTCTTCAACGAATCCGCTGTCCGGCGTTCAACAGGACCTCGGTCAGTTGCTCAAAGACCTCGGCGCCGCAATCTCGGCCTATGGGTCGAACGGGCCCAGTACGACTGACGACAGCGTGGCGGCAGTCCTGAACCAGTCCACGAGCGTAAATCAGCTGGTGTAGCTGCCGCTACGACTGAGGAGAACCTCCACGCGGGCTGGCCGGGTCTGACCGTTGCTTCCCGCCAGTCCCGGGCTGGGCCCCCCGCGGAGGCTCTGCTGGTTGCGCATGGCGCAACCGGCTTCTGTAACGATTTTGGAGGGGTGTTTCGGGCTCGAACTGTCGAGTAGTTGGGAAAGGGGTGTCGGGCTCGGGAAGGTGTCGGTCATAGCTGTCGAGTGCTGTCTGCGCGGTGGCGACATCGGGTTCGGTCGGTGGCGGTGCGGCTGGCGGTCGGCTCGAGATGGGCGCCGAGCTCGGTGAGGTCGCACGCTGCGAGCGTGTGGGAAACGAGAGGTCGGGCTGGTCTGGACGCTGGTCGAGGGCAGCGGGATGAAAAGGGCGACGAGCACGCGCGCATGTCGTGGCTGGTGAGACTGTGGTTGCGATTCACCCGTCTGACGATCCGGTTTTGTTGGCCCGGGGGCGTCGAGTGCGGTGGTGCATCCCGTTCCAGCTGGCGGATCTGCGACCGGATGATGATGATGATGATGATGAGTGTCCGGTTGGTGATGTGTCGAGTCCTTCGATCGTTGTGTGGTCTCGGTCTAGAACTGATTCGCCCGGCGGCAGAAACGTGACGGACGGGCACTCGATTCGAATTCGCTCTTGACGGGCGCGGGATCGCTCGACGTCAGGTCGATCTCACCTCGGAGCCGATCGACCCGCGTGCGACCGTCCGGGCGTTCTTCGCGCGGCGCCGCTGAACCCTTTGGGGCCAGGTTGCGTGGGCGCGGCCCGCGCGCCGGTCGTTCGTTTGACGCAGTGGCTCGATGATGCGCCAGCCGTGGTTGGAACCGTGGCGTTGTTGTTCCAATGTTGAGCAGCTAAGTGGTCGTGCGGTATCCGGTGATGATGTCGGGTTGGAGTTGGAGGTAGTGCTCGGCTGGTCTTCCGGTGAGATCCGTGAGGCCCATGTGATTGAACTCGGTGGTCTGGGCGAAGTCGGTGATCTCGGTAGCGCGGCCGATCGCGAGGACGGTCCAGAACGTGTCCGTGACTCTATTTCCGCTGTCGACGCCCAGAGCGATGACGTTCCCGCTCGCGATTGCGCGACGTGCTGGCCCGTCTGCCATGCCGAGAACGACACTTCCGCCGAGGTAGCCGTAGTTGACGGGCATGATCACCGGCAGCGCTCGCATGGTGAGGCTGACCCGTCCGAAGCTTGCGCTCGCGAGCAGGTCTTGACACTGCGGTCGTGAGAGAAGTTGAGCGTCGTCGTGGAAGAACATTCTCAACGATCCTCGACTGGTGCGACGGCCACTGTTAGGGACCCAAGTCATCGTTTGCGACCGGAAGACGTCACAGATCTACTTGCCTGCGAGACTGCGAAGCTGAAGCCTACGATCCACCGCGGCGGGATGTATCCGGTGCGCGTCGGCTATACGATCTCGGCAGGGTCCATAGTCGATTCTCATCTAACTCAACGCGCTGCTGTGCGAGCCGCTTGTGGCCGGTCCTGAGCCTCAAGCGGAGCCGTATCGGTCGGTCGTCGTGAGGGGGCGGTCGTGTCAGCGCACGTCGGTGACGAACACAACTCCGCCGATCTGCACGATCGAGTGATCAATCATATTTTCGGATCGGGTCTGACGCTCGCCGGCATTTTGAGTGCTCAGCAGGTCGATGCCGGCACGGCGGAGCGATTGAACGCGGTGATCGTGCAACTTGATGCGGCAGTGCGCGACCTGCGTAGCGCCGCGATCGCCCATGTGGTCGAAGATCAACGCGAATCGGCCAAGCGCCTCGGTCCGGTGCCGCCCGAGTGGCGTCGCCGCCTTTGGCGCTTGAGCGTCGACGAGGTGTTCGCGTACGCAGTCGCGGGCCACGACTTCTACCGTGCTGGCGACCGCATGTTGTGGGCGCATGAGAGCGACGGCCTGCTTCTTTCCGCACGTTCAGGCACCCCGTTGGCCCGCCGCGACGGCCAAGTATTTTACGACATTGAATCTGGGTTACCGCTGTACTACGAAGATCGACGCGCCGAACCTGGTCCCGGAGCACTGTCTGAACACGGCTCCTGATTACGTACGTCGTGCGGCACCGCTTCCAAGCGAGGCATGGCGCAGCACGCGTGCCGCCGCGGCTGACCACGTCCCTAAGGCCTGTGTCGCGGACCTCCGACCATTCCGGTCGTCCGGTTGCCGTTCCGACCGGCGCACCCACGTGGCGGTGCGCACCATCTGGTGGCCGGCGAATCGGTACGCGGCACATGTGGCAATCACGCCGCCAAGGGAGAGCGCCACGCGCAGCTAGCTCGGAAGAGCCACCGGATCATGCCAGCGGCCGGAGGCGCTTTCGGTCGGTGGCCGTTGGTCTCGGCTTGAGGTTGGTATAGACCGGACGGCGATCTGCGGTTGCGACACGTTGCGGCGTACGACTGCGGTCGTGTCGACATTGAGTTCGCTTCGGATCACGTGATCTGCGGTTGATGCCGTAGCTGCCGTTCTGGCGCCTGCGAGTCGGTCAAGGGATCCGGTGGCGCATCACTGATGGCGCTCGGTGCTGCGCGGCGCGGACACGTGCTTGTTAGGTGTCGCCGTGGGCTTCGATCCGGAAGACGGGGTACTGGTTGGCGATGGCTGCGAAATCGGCTGCCGGGGCGTCGCGATCGACGGGGATGCGGGGGCGTCCGCCTGGCACCTTTTGGAGATAGCGCTTGATGATCGGTGGACGCTCGGGTACCGGTACCTCAATGAGCTGACAGGGTCTGCGGCGTCCCCGGCGCAGGACTACACGCCCGTCGGCGGCGCGTACGTTCTGGACCCAGTTGCAACGCTCTCCAAGCATGGAGACGAGAAACCATTGACCCTGCCAGTCCGCCATGCCGAGCGGGAAACGCGTTGTGCGGCCCCTGTCTCAGTCGGAACAGGCGCGCCACTTCCGGCGCTCGGCGAGCGGCGGTGCAACTGACTTCAGTGCGGGAACGTCAGTCCGAGCCGACGATGTGTGTCTGGGCACGGCCGGCTTGGGGGCGTGGCGATCCGACGGTGACTCAACCGACGAGCGGACGCCACTCGAACAGCCAGGCGACACCACGCACTTCGAGAGTTTGGCGGAGCGTGGCCGGTGGGTTGGTGAGCACGACCCGTATTTGGCGTCGTTGGCTGTAGTGCGACAGTCCGATCAGCATGGCGATGCCACCGTCGTCAATCGCTTGCAGTTCGGAACACTCGACGACAAGACGGCCGTGAGAACACTCCAGCGCGCTCAACACTTTGGTCACACAGCCTTGCCAGGTCTGGATCGAGAGCTCTGGCGGGAGACAGAACTGCCCCGCGCTGTGCGATCGGGTCGTGTCCATCACCTACGCCTCGTCGGTGCACGCGTGCAGCAGCAAGGTCTGGCCGCGGGTGTTGGCGATGATCAGAAATGATCGCGGCTCGTCGGCGACAGCGTCTCGAGTCACGTACGACAGCGACACGTCGGTTCCGCGAACGTCGACCCGTTTCCCGCAGTGGACACACTGCACGGAGGTCATGGTCTCGATCATGAGACCATGTTCGGCTCGAAGCCTGCAGCGTCGTAGGGCCGAAGGTCTCCGCGGCGCGCCGATATGTGCTCGACCTGAGCGCCGGTCAGGTGGTCGGGCCCGTGACAGAGGTCGGCAACGTCGGGTCATTCGGCCCTACCCGTCGATGAGCGCGACGGCCACGCTGAGGCGACAGCCCCTGGACGTGCGTGATTGAAGTCTTTGCTGACTCCTTCGTTCCACCCGGTCTCACCGAGGTGCGAGCTCCGGCTCGGCGGAGTTGTGACACGGCGTCGATCCTCACCGCTTCTCGGACCGGCGCCAGCGATCGGAGACGATGGCCTGCAGTCTCACGACGCTCACCCGGATCACATACAGGGTCACTCGATATCGTTGGTGGCGCTGAGGCGCTACGGGCGAGTCGTGGAGTCTTGGTGCGAGGAGCTAGGAGTGGTGGGGCGATGCCGCCGCTTCGCTCGGTGCGGTGGTCGGAGTTCGGTTCGGGCCGAGAGTGCGTCGGTGATTGCAGCACGTAACGCGTCGGCCGATGCGGGCTTGTGCAGGACCTGACGGATGTCGAGAGCATCGAGTTGGCATGGTGTGGTCCCGGCGTGGGTGAGGACCACCACCGGTACCCGGATCCCCAGGCTGTGCATCCGTTGCAGAAGCTCGATCCCACTGGCGCCTGGGAGAAACAACTCCAACACGATCACGTCAACTGGATGGGCGCTCAACTCGTACAACGCCTGGTAGCCGTTCGGTACTTGCCGAACCTGAGCGACGCCTTCGAAAGCTTCGCGCACTCCCGAGATTGTTGTGGGGTCGCCGTCGACGACGAGCACCGCGAATGTCTTCTTGGCTATCGGCGTGTCCTCCATGGCCATCTGACCTCCCCTCTGCTTCCTGTTGTACGCGTCGACGTCGCCGGTCAGAAGGGACTCGGGTCCTGAGGGGCGGAGTCGAAAGTCCCGACCGGGCGCGAGATGACGGGCTCCTAATGATCCGACGCCGCGCCCGTGAAGAAACGCCGGCCACCGCCCGGTAAGGGAGAGCCGAACGTCCTGCCGTGTGGGGGCGTACGGACTCTTGGCGCGGTGGGTGCGACTGCGCAGTATCGGATGCATGACGAGTCGTGCGAAGGCGACGGGCATGCGTCGTTCGGAGTTGGTGGGACTGGGGCTGGTCCTGGTCGTCTCGGCAGCGGGCGTCGGGTTCGCGTGGCGGTGGTTCGAACGTGGTCCGGGCCGCCCGTCGGTGAGTGCGGCGATTGGCCGATTTCGGACATCGACGACGGTCGGGACCGCCACGAACACGTCGACGCCTCGGCCCGGCGTGTACCTGTACAAGGGAGCGGGAAGCGGGTCGTTGTCGTTCCTCGCGACACGTCAGGAGCAGGGCCGATCGAGCCGGGCACGGTTGTCGTGCGACCGAATGGCTGCTGGGAGTTCCGTATCGACTTCAACTCCTTTCACGATCAGACGTGGGAGCGGTGCAGAACGAACAGCAAGCTTGTCGAATCGGGTGGTAGAACCGACCAGCGGTTCGATTTCGTGACCTTCAAAATGAGTGAACACAGTACGGTTACCTGTGACCCCCCGATCGTCGAGGCGGACGCCAACGACAAGCCCGGCACCACGTCAAGGGTGCACTGCACCGGTCGTTCGCAGACGACGAAGACGACGTTCGCGCAGACAGGCGTCTCGACGTTCGTTGGGCGTGAAGCGGTTTTGGTCGGTGGCGTGAGCATCCCGGGGTTGCACACCCGCGAGGACATGCTTCTGAGCGGCGGTCAAACGGGAGTGGTACGTGTCGATATCTGGTTCGCGGCGAGCGACGGGCTTCCGTTGAAGGAAGTCCACAGCATCAAGGTCGTTTCACCGGCACCGACTCCGCTCAATCACGTCACCTACACCGAGGTCGGGGGTTGGCAACTGACGTCGATGACACCGCGTACCTGACGAGCGGCAAGGAGAGGGGAAGGTCGTGCAACGATTGTCCGGAACCGATTCCCTGTTCCTGGCCGGGGAGACGGCCGCGTGGCACCAACACGTGGGCGGGCTGAGCATCATCGACCCGACTGGCGTTCCCGGGTTCTCCTTCGACGCCGTCGTTCGCAGCATCGACGATCGCTTGCCCGCGATCCCGAAGCTCACCTGGAAGCTCCGGCAGGTGCCGTTGAGCCTGGACCGCGCGTTCTGGGTCCCGGACCCCGAATTCGATGTGTTCCGCCACGTACACCGCATCGACGTGCCGGCGCCCGGCGGTCCGCGCGAGACCGCTGCCACCGTCGGCCAGATCCTCGGCGCACAGCTCGACCGCAATCGCCCACTCTGGGAGATCTGGTATCTCGACAATCTGATCAACGGACGGGTCGGTTTCTTGATGAAGTACCACCACTGCCTCCTCGACGGTGTCGCCGGGAGCGCAATGGCCGCGCTCCTGTTCGATGTCGAGCCGTCGCCGTCGATGCACGACCGTCCCCCGCTACCCGAGCCGGCGTCGGAGCCGAGTGACGCCAGTCTGTTCGTGCGGAGCCTCATGCCGAGTATCGCAGTGCCGTGGCGCCTTGCGCGCTACGGCGTCAGTCTCGGACGTCGGGTCGTGGACGTCGTCGGCTATGCGGCATCGAAGCACCCCAAGCCCGACCTGAGCGCGATGGCGCAAGCGCCGCGGACGTCCTTCAACCATGCAATCGGGCCGCAGCGGGCGATGGCGTTCACGAGTGTTGCGATCGATGATCTGAAGCGGCTGTGTCACCACCACGACGTGAAACTGAACGACATCGCGCTCGCCGTGTGCTCGGGCGCGTTACGGATTTACCTCGATGATCGCACCGAGCTCCCGATGCGAACCCTGACCGCCGGGATCCCGGTCTCGACGCGCGCCAAAGGAGACACGATCCTCGACAACCAGATGTCATACATGATCGTGCCGCTCGCAACCGATGTCGACGACCCAACCGAACGGGTCCGCGCGATCTACTCGCACACGCGCGCGGCAAAGGAATTGGCAGCCGCGCTGCGCGCGCATCCGATCGACTCGGTCGGCGCGGCATTGCCGCCCTGGATGCTTGGGATCGCCATGCGTGCCGCGTACAGGTCCCACCTACTCTCGTACGTACCCGGCATGACGAACACGCTGATTTCGAACGTGACCGGCCCGCCGTTTCCGCTGTATCTCGCAGGCGCGCCTCTCGCCGGTGCGTTCCCTGCGAGCGTCATCCTCGAAGGAATGGGCCTGAATATCACCGTCTTCTCGTTCGATGGCCGCTTCGACTTCGGTATCCACGTCGATCCAAACCTCGTCCCGCAGCCGTGGGATCTGGCGGCGGCCGTCCACACTGCGCTCGCCGAACTCCTGGCCGCGGCCGGCCTCGGCCCGCCGACGTCCGTCAAGGACCCGTTCGGCCTCCAGACCACCGCAATGCCGAGTTCATGATCTGCGGCTTCATGCTGGGCGTTCTCGAAGTCTCGCCATCGGATTGCCGTCGCCGGCTCCCAGTAACGGCTTCTCAGGCGGGCTGTGAGGGGGGTCGCTGCTCGCGGAGCCCGATTCGTGGAACATGGTCATGTCGCGTGATGTCCGGGGGGCCATGCAACGAACGGCGTCGGATCTTCTGCGGCTTGTTGTTGGCGACGCTGTACCCGAGCTTCGATGAGTTGGACGAGGTGGGTGTTGCTGTAGCGCTTCACGGCCTCGGCGCGCCGAATGGTCTCGCCTTTCGCTTGGGGTGTTGTGTCGTGTCCGGCGGCTGGTATGAGGTCGGCGTAGGCGAGTCCGAGAGCGCGTGCCAAGCCGGCGAGGACGCGCGGAGACGGCGAGCGCACACGGTCTGCCTCGAGCTTGTGGAGCTCCTGCCTGTCACGCGGGACGTCGGAGTGGTGGGCCCGTCAGACCCTGAACTGCACGCGCGCATGGCATCGGTATCGCGCGGGTGAGAAACCACTGAGTCGGATCGTGTTGGGTTCATGGAGTCCAAGAACCGAAGGGCTCCATCAAACCCAGGGCGATTCCGTTCGGGTTGGTTAGCGAGGGTGGAGCGGAGCGATTGCTTCGACATCGGTTTCGGGGAGCCGGTGAGCGTCGATGAAGTCCCACGTTTGCAGCGCCGTGTCGAGGTGCTCGCGGC
>CAZLEC010000072.1:0-9113 GCA_964558245.1 uncultured Burkholderiales bacterium
CTCGATACCGGGCAGGTCCATCGGGACGATGAAGTACGAGATGCCGCGGTGCTTCGACACGTCGCCGCGCGTGCGCGCGATCAGGATGCCGAACTTGGCGTGCGCGGCGAGCGACGTCCAGATCTTCTGGCCGTTGACGCGGTAGATGTCGCCGTCACGTTCGGCGCGCGTGCTCAGGTTGGCGAGGTCGGAGCCGGCGTCGGGCTCGCTGAACAGCTGGCACCACAGCTCCTCGCCCCGCAACATCGGCCACAGGTATCGCTGCTTCTGCTCTTCGCTCCCGAGCGCGACGAGGATCGGCCCGCAGTGCCCGATGCCGATCGGGTTGATCGGCTTCGAGGCGCCCGCGCGCCGCATCTCGTCCTCGATGATGAGCTGGAGCTCGGGCTCCGCGTCGAGGCCGTACGGCCGCGGCCAGTGCGGAACCACGAAGCCCGCGCTCACCAACTCGGCCGGGGTCGGTTGCGGATGCTCCGCGAACCAGGCGCGGACCTCCACCCGGCGGGGATCGTCGTCCGCGGGGAGGTCTACGTCCATGTGATCAGGGCGCGTCGGACGCGACGACCCACATGGAGAAGTACTGCGCCGCGCCGCCGTAGGCGTGGCCGAGCGCGCGGTGCGCGTCGGCGATCTGGTGCTCGCCGGCGAGGCCGCGCACCTGCTGGGCGGCCTCCGCGAACCGCAACATGCCCGATGCGCCGATCGGGTTCGACGACAGCACGCCGCCCGAGCAGTTGACCGGCAGGTCGCCCTCCATCGAGGTCGCGCCGCTCTCGGTCATCTTCCAACCCTCGCCGACCTCGGCGAACCCGAGGTTCTCCATCCACATCGGCTCGTACCAGCTGAACGGCACGTAGCACTCCACCACGTCGAAATCAGCGCGCGGATTGGTGACGCCGGCCTGGCGGTACACGTCGGCCGCGCAGTCTTGGCCGCCGCGCGGGTTCACCGGATCGCGGCCCGGGAACCAACCGAGCTCGGTGCGCACCGCGGTCCCGTGCACCCACGCCGGCGGCTTGCCCGAACCATTCGCGGCGGCCGCCCGCCCACCCGCTTCGTTGGTGAGCACCATCGCGCACGCGCCGTCGGAGGTCGGGCACGACTCGAGGCGGTGGATCGGATCCCACACGAACGGCGACTCCATCACCATCTCGATGCTGATGTCGGGGATCTGGAGGTGCGCGTAAGGGTTCTTCAACGCGTTCTTGCGATCCTTCACTGCGACCATCGGACCGACATACGCGGGCGCGCCCGAACGCTCGATGTACGCGCGGATGTGCGGCGCGAAGTAGCCCCCCGCGCCCACACCTCCGCTCCGCCCGCTGGAAAACGCGAAGTTGGTGTCACCTTCGCTCTGCTTCTCGAACGCGAGCGTGAGCACCCTCTCGTGCACACGCGACTCGATCAAGTGCGTCGCGACCACTGCAGTAGAGCCGCCGACGCTGCCGGCCGTGTGCACGCGCATGATCGGCTTGCCCGCCGCGCCGAGCGCGTCGGCGAGGTACAGCTCCGGCATCATCACACCCTCGAAGATGTCGGGCGCGGTGCCGATCACAACGGCCTCCACGTCGGCCCACGTCATCTCGGCGTCTTCCAGCGCCCGGATCGCCGCCTCGCGCACGAGACCGGCCATCGAGACGTCGTCGCGGCACTTCGACATCTTCGTCATGCCGACACCCACGACCGCGCACCGTTCGCTACTCATGCGGCTGCGACCTCTCACATTCGGCTGCGACCTGCGGCCCTCGACCACCCGTGCGCAATCGGTCAACCAACCGGGCCTGCGGTCTGCGCCTGGCTCGGCCCTCGACCAACCGTGCGGAATCGGTCGGCCGACCGGGCCTCCGGATCTGCGCCTGGCTACTCATGCGGCTGCGACCTCCGGATCTGCGCCTGGCTACTCACGCATCCCTTCCTTCCAGGACGCACACGAGGTTCTGCTGCAGGCACGGTCCCGACGACGCATGGCCGAGCACACGCCGGCGGCCGTGGTCGTGCACCTGGCGGAAGGCCTCGCCGATCCGCACCAGGCCGGTGACCATCACCGGGTTCGCCACGAGCGCGCCGCCCGACGGGTTGATCGTCACCGAGTCGTCGAGCCCCAACGCCTCCGCGAGCACGATCTCCTCGGGTGAACACACCGCGGTGAGCTCCGCGACCTCGACCCCGCCGTCGGCGACCCCGGCCCGGGCGCCGGCCACCGCGGTCGAACGCGACTGCGCGAGGTCGCGCACGCCCGGGTAGTGCGGATCGGCCCGATGATCGATGCCCGCGATCCACGCCGGCCGGTCGCACACCTCGCGGGCGCGGTCGCCGGCCACCAGCACCACCGCGGCAGCTCCGTCGACCGCGGGCCCGATGTCGTGAGTGCGCAGCGGCGCAACCACGTAGTCGTTCCGCAACAATTCGTCGACGCCGACGTCGCCCGAGACCGCCGCGTGCGGATTGCCGGCCGCGTCCCGCCGGCGTTGCGCGACGATCTGCGCGAGGTCCTTCTCCGTGCGACCGGTGTGTTCGAGCACCGCCTGCGCCTGCAACGCCGCGAGCGACACGTAGTCGGCGCCGATCGGCGCGAGGTAGTACGGATCGAGTTGGAACGTCAGCGTCTCCCGCAGAGACGCGCCCGCAGTCGCGCGGCCGGACGCGAACACCAACGCAACGTCGACGTCGCCGTGCTGGAGCCGCACCCACGCTTCGTACAACGCCCACGCGCCGTCCATCTCGACGTGCGACTCGGAGATGGGCGGCCACGCACCTGCGGCTTCGAGCATCTGCACGAACGTGAAGGTTCCACCCGTGAGATAGTCGGCACTCCCCGAGCAGGTGAAGCCGACATCTCGGCGAGTGAGGCCGACGGTCGTGAGCGCCTCGGTGATCGTGGGCAGGAGCATGAGCGTCTCGGTCTGGCCCGGCTCCTGCTCGAGTGGTGCCTGCGCGAACGCGACGATCGCGACGTCACGCATCGGCGTCGACCCCCGTCACAGGATGTGCTCCGCGAGGGCGTCGCGCGACACGTCGGGCTCGCCGGTCGGACGCCAGCTCTTCACCGCGTCGCCGAGGCCGACACCGCGGATGCCGGTGCTCACCGATCCCCGCTCGCCCTCGGGCGCCCACACGGCCTCGACCCGCAGGCCGGTGCGCACGTCGGCGATCGCGATGCCTTCGAGGCCGGTCACCATCAGCGTCGTGTCACTGCCGTCGAGCAACAACGTGGCCTGCACGTAGTCCTCGGTCTCCTTCTGGCCCTGGTACTGCAGCGGCGTGATCACCGAGAACGTCGTGATCACGCCCCGATCGGCGATCTCCACCTCGTTGGCCGCCGTCGTCTCGACGACACACAGCGGGCAGTAACCGCGCGGCGGCACGTAGACCTTGCCGCACTGCGGGCACTTGTGACCGATGATCCGGGCGCGCGCCAGCTGCTCGGCGAAGTGCACGCCCAGGCGCGACGGCTCGGGAACCGCGTACTCCACCGCAGTGTGGTGCGACATGAACTGCACGGGATCCGTCACGCCGGCTCCGGTTCGAAGCACTCGATGTCGGACAGATGACCCACCGTCTCGGCGCGCCACCGGATGCGCACCCGGGTTCCCGCCGTCGCGCGATCGGCCGAGCCACAGTCGAACGCGTGCAACAGCGCAGTGTCGGCGCCGTCGAGCCGCACGAGCGCCCACGCGAACGGACGGTCGAGCGGATGCGTGCGCAGCGGTTCCGGCACCCACGCGGCGCGCTCGACCACACCCGCCGACGCGACGTCGACCATCTCCGACGCGGGCTCACCGGTCTCGGGGTCGTACTCGAAGGGGGGCACCATCACCCGGCCGCCGGCAGTGCGCACTCCGATCACCCGGCGATCACGCAGGCCCGTCAGGAACGCACCGATCACCGGCCCCACGCTGCGCCGGTACGGGAACTCCAGCTTCCACATGGTCGCCACGCCCGAAGTGTTACCGCACGCCCCCGCTCCCGCGCCAGAACGCCACTTAGTGCTTCAACTCCACGATGATCTCGTAGTAGGGCTCGTCTCCGATGTTGACCGCCGTCTCGACCCCACCTTTCGGAACGTGCGCGACCATGCCCGCGATCACGGGCGCCTCGAGGTACTCGCGGTGCGGGCCCTGCGCCTCGGGCTCGGGCTCCACGGCGATCCGATCACCGCTGATCTGGATCAACAGATGATCCAGGTCGTGGCGGTGCACCGCGCTGCGCTCGCCGGGCGCGAGCCGCAACACCCACACGCGCACCTGGTCGTTCTCGAACACGACCTTGGTACCGACCGGCCCGAGCTCTCGTTCCTGCGCCATCTGCGAACCCTAAGATCCGGCCCTCCGTTCGACAAGATCGCCATCTCGACAAGGAGCGGCCGTGACCGGTGTGGTGATCGTGGGCACCGGCTTCGGCTGCATCACGCACCTGCGCGCGCTGCGCTCCGCGGGCTTCGAAGTGCACGCGCTGGTCGGCCGGGACCCGACCAAGACGGCGGAGCGCGCACAGCGGTTCGGCGTTCCGCTCGCCACGACCGACCTGCACGAAGCCTTGGCGCTCGCCGGCGCCGACGCGGTGGCGATCGCCACACCGCCGCACACGCACGCCGCGATCGTGTTGGACGCCATTTCCGCGGGCAAGCACGTGCTGTGCGAGAAGCCGTTTGCCCGCGACGCGCACGAAGCGCGTGCGATGCTGCACGCGGCGGAAGCGGCGGGCGTGGTGCACCTCCTCGGCACGGAGTTCCGCTGGTCGACCGGCCAAGCCGCCATGGCGCGCGTCGTCGGCCGCGGCGAGATCGGCGTTCCGAAGCTCGCCACGTTCCTGATGCACATCCCGATGCTGGCCGACCCGGCCGGCGAGGTCCCCGCGTGGTGGGCGCAGGCGGAGCAAGGCGGCGGATGGCTCGGGGCCCAGGCCGCGCACGTCATCGACCAGGTGCGGGTGATGCTCGGCGAGATCGAGGGCGTGAGTGCCTCCCTCACCAGCGTGTCCGAGCGCGACTGGGACGTGGAAGACGCGTTCACCGTGCACTTCCGCACGCGCTCCGGCGTGCCGGGCGTCATGCAGAGCACGGTTGCCGCGTGGGGCCCGCCGGTCTTCTGCACGCGCGTCGTCGGCAGCCACGGCACGGTGTGGGCGGAGTTCGACACGGTGCGCGTGGCCGACGCGTCGGGCACACACGACGTCCCGGCGCCCGCTGACCTGCCGCTCTCACCGCCGGATCCTCCGCCCGCCGACCTCCTCTCGACCGCGTACGACGGGCTCCACTCGTTCGGCATCGACATGGCGCCCTACACGCGCTTGGCCACGACGTTCCGCGCGCTCATCGAAGGCCGGCCGGTGCCCGACGATCCGCCGCCGGCGACGTTCGCCGACGGGGTGGCCAACATGGAGGTGCTCGACGCGATCCGCCGGTCGGCACGCGACGGAGCGTGGACCGAGATCGGAACGGAGAACGGCACACCGCCCTAGCGGCTTCGGCGCCGGTCAGAGCATCTCTACCGCAACCGCGATCTCGCCGGGCTCGACGCCGGGCGCGGTCGCGGCCGGGGGCGGCGGACCGTACGTCGGGATCAGCAACGACAGGAGCGCACCGAGCGCGACCACGCCCGCCGCGAAGAGCAACGCCGGACGGGCGCCGCTCACGACCGACGTCTGCAGCGCCTGGGTCAGCGCGTGCACTTCGCCGCGAGGCGCGCCGGCCGCGGGCGCGTAGTTGACGCCCTTCGCGCGGATGCTCGCGATCGTCGCCGCCTTGACCGACGCCGAGATCCGCGCCGACGCGCGAACGGCGCGCACCGCGTGCCGGATGGCCTGCGCGTTGAGCAATGAGCCGATCACCGCGATGCCGAGCGCGGCGCCCACCTGGCGCACGGTCGTGTTCGTGCCGCTCGCGACGCCGGCCTTGTCGCGATCGACCTCCGACAAGATCACGTTCGTGAGCTGCGAGCTCGCGAATCCCACACCGATACCGAAGAGCACCGACCCCGGGACGAGCGCGAGCAAGGTCGTGTGCGGCGAGATCATCAGCGCCACGACGACGAGTCCGACCGCCTCGAACACGAGGCCGGTCCGGACGACACGCGTCGTGCCGATGATCCGCGTGAAGCGCGCGCCGATGGGCGCACCCAACGCGATGAGCGCGCCCATCGGGACCATGTAGACGCCCGTTCGCAGCGCCGTGAAGTGCTGACCGTCCTGGAGGAGCACGGGAATCACGAGCAAGAACCCGAACTGCCCCATCGCGAGCACCATCGTGGTCTGCAGGCCGTAACGGAAGCTCAGGTGCTCGAGCTGGCTGAACTCGAACAGGGGATCTCGATCGCGTCGCTCCTTCGACCGTTCGAAGGCATAGAAGCCGACGAGAATCACCGCGGCCACCGCGATCGCGACCGGCGCGATCGAGATCGGCCGTGACGCCGGCCAGACGACGCGGCCGTTCACGGAGAAGTCCTGGAGCGGCCGCAACATGCCGTAGCTCGCGGCCTCGCTCAGTCCGAACACGAACGCGAACGATCCGGCTGCGATCATCGCCGCGCCCGGCGCGTCGATGCCGGGCCGGCGCGCGGGTCGCTCGTCTGGGTGCATCAGCACCAGGGCGCCGATCACGAACAGCGGCGCCGCGATCACGTTGATGCGCAACGCCCATCGCCACGAGTACGTCGTCGTGAGGAAGCCGCCGACCAGCGGCCCGAATGCGACGGACGCGCCCGCGACCGTTCCCCAGGCCGCGAACGCAATGGCCCGCTCCGGGCCCTCGAAGGTGGTCGACAGGATCGACAGCGTCGCCGGGATCAGCAGGGAGGCGCCGATTCCTTCGATGATCGCCTCGCCCAGGACCAGCGCCGGGACCGAATGCGACACCGACGCGAGCAGGGAACCGGCGCCGAAGATCACGGCGCCGACCATGAACATGCGCCGATGCCCATACATGTCGCCCAGCCGGCCGCCGATGATCAGCAGCGTGGCGAAGGTGAGGGAATACCCCGTGATGACCCACTGCAGGCTCGGCAGGTCAGTGTGGAACTCGCGCAGGATCGTCGGAATCGCGACGTTCAGGACGGTGTTGTCGAGCACCGGGATGGCTACGGACACGATCACCACCGCAGCGGCGAACCATCGGCGAGGATCCCGTCGATCCGTGTCGGTCATCGAACGCATGCTTGCATACGCAAGGAGCAACGCCGCCCGCCTGCAGACGGCTCCGCGGCCGATCCCGAGGGGCGGTTTCCCCGCAATAGCCTCAGCCTCCTCGCAGGGTGCTCACAAGTTCACCGGGCAAGCTGAAGACAACCCGCCGACACTGCTCCTGACGGCCCGGCCCTCCCGAGGCGATGTTCGATGACCGATGAATCCAGTGATCAGCCGATCAGCCCCCAAGCCGACGATCACCCGATGACGAGCGACCGCATGGACGAAACCGCCGACGAGGCGCCCACAGAGCCGACGCCGCCCGCGGCCCCCGGCTGGGGAATCCCGGTCCCCGCGAACCTCGACCCGCCGAGGTTCGGCCCGCCCAGCCCGACCCCCCCGAATCCCTGGCCACCGGCCGTCAACACCCCGAACCCCGGTCCGCCGGGCTGGGGATCGGCTCCGCAAGGCTGGCCTCCCCCGCCGCCCACCGCGCCGATCGGGGCCGCCGGATACCGACCCGGTCCCATTCCGGGCCCGGCCGCTCCCGACATCGGCGCTCCTGGCGCGGAGGCACCGGGCATGGGCGCTCCGGGCATGGGCGCTCCGGGTATGGGCGCTCCGGGCGCCGGTGGCCCGCCCCACGGGATGCTGCCGCCCGGCGGCAACTGGCACTACAACTACGGACCCGCGACCTGGGGCCCACCGCCCGGCTCGTCGCCGCCGCCGGCCGCCGCCCGCCGTGTGATCGCCGCGATCGCCGTGATCGTGCTCGTGCTCGCATCGGCCGGCGTCGGCGCCGCGATCAGCTCCGCGATGCACTCGAACAACAGCGCATCGTCGACGTTCCCGGGTTCCAACGGAAGCCAGAACGGGAACGGCTTCTTCGGCAACGGGAACGGCGGCTCGTCGAGCACCGGCTCCGGCACCCGGCCGTCGAGCGCCGTCGTGGCGAAGGTCGACCCCTCGGTCGTCGACATCTACACGACGCTCGCCTCGACCGACGGGAGCGGAGGCGAAGCTGCCGGCACCGGGATGATCATCTCCTCCGACGGCGAGATCCTCACCAACAACCACGTGATCGACGAGGCGACGAGCATCAAAGTCGAAGTCGTCGACACCGGTGTGACCCACACCGCCAAGGTCGTCGGCTACGACGTCGTCGACGACGTCGCGCTCCTCAAGATGGACGGCGCCTCGGGACTCAAGACCGTGAACTTCGCCGACGCATCCAACGTCTCCATCGGCGACACCGTCGTGGCGATCGGGAACGCGCAGGGACGCGGCGGCACACCGGCCGCAACGGCCGGCTCGATCACCGCGCTCGACCAGAAGGTCACCGCAGGTGACGAAGGCAACGGGAACTCCGAGACGCTGCACGGCATGATCCAGATGTCGGCTCCGATCGAGCCCGGCGACTCCGGCGGCCCGCTCGTCGACACCGACGGGAAAGTCATCGGGATGAACACCGCAGCCGCGCAGAGCGACGACTTCTTCGGTCAGTCCGGGAGCTCGACGGCCTTCGCGATCCCGATCAACAAAGCGCTCGGGGTCGTCAAGCAGATCCGGAGCGGCAAGGACACCAACACCGTGCACGTCGGCGAGCGCGGGATCCTCGGCGTCGACATCGGCCAGAGCAGCTTCCCGGCGTCGGGCTCGGGCGCGGCGATCTCCCAGGTCCAACCCAACTCGCCCGCCGAATCGGCCGGGCTGGCCGCCGGCGACACCATCACGGCAGTGAACGGGAAGTCGGTGCAGAGCGCCTCCGACCTCACCACGCTGATGTTCCCCTACCACCCGAACGACCGGGTGGAGGTCGACTGGGTCGACTCCTCGGGGCAATCGCACCACGCGCGGGTGAAGCTGATCGCCGGTCCCCTGAAGTGACCCGTCGAGGCGCCTCAAGGACACCCGGAGGTGGGGGGTTTGGCGGGGGGGGAGGATCCTCAGAGGTGCAACTACGGAGCGCGAGACCAGCCCGGCCACGCGGCCCC
>CAZLEC010000072.1:9123-12027 GCA_964558245.1 uncultured Burkholderiales bacterium
GTCGACTGGGTCGACCAGGGCGGCAGCTCCCACCACAAGAGCGTGCAGCTCATCGCCGGCCCCCCGACGTGATAATGCTCGCCTTCGGCTAGATCTCCAGTGGGCCTTCGACGATCTGCTCGACCAGCGAGGCGAGGCTGCCCGCGGCGACACCCCGGCTCACCCGGCTCAGGTAGAACCAGCCCATCAGCGCCGCGCCGACGCCCGCGCCGGCGATCGAGCCGATCTCGACCCGCAGGAACAGGGCGTGGCTGGCGAACTCGGTCGCGACCGCGAAGGCGAGCAGGCCGCCGAACCACGCGGTCATCGCGTGGCGGTGCCCCGACAGCGCGATCAACGCCTGCGAGAGCGTGAGCGCCAGGATGAACAGCCCGCTGCCCGCGGCGAGGAGCGCGACGTCGGCGTGCCCGAGGTTGAACTTGTGGCCGAACAGGATGCGGCCGGCGAACGGCCCGACCGAGCCGCCCGTGACCACGCCGAGCACCCCGATGCCGGCGACGATGAGCACGAGCGTGCGCACGCCGTTGCGGAACTCGGAGTCACGGCCCGCGCTCACGAGCGTCGAGAGCTTCGGCAACAACGCCGCTTGCACCGCCTGGAACAACAGGATCGGGATGCGGGACAGGAACAGCCCGACGATGAAGTCGGCGACGATGGTGCGCTGGTGCCCCGGCTTGGCGAGCAGCTGCGCGCCGAGGAACGGCGCGTAGCTGAGCACCTGCGCGAGCAGTGATCCGCCGAGCAGGAAGCCGAGGTTGCTCGACAGCTCCGACCACGGCGCCGGCGGCCCCGGGAGCGCGAGGCCGGTCTGGCCGTACATCGCGATGCCGGTCGCGAGCAGCGGCGGCACCGCGAGGCAGAGCCCGTACCAGAGCGGATTCGTGACGTTGGCGATCGCCAGAGGGATGCACGGCAACAGCCGGATGACGCCCTCCGCGCCCAAGCTCAGGCCGTACGCGCCGAAGCGCCCGACACCCGCGAACGCGCCGCGCGCCAGGTACTCGACACCGAAGGTGATCAAGGCGACGACGAGGCACACCACCAGCCCGACGTGCCCGTTGAACTTGTGCTTCACGATCTCGGTGGTCGACGAAAGGACCAGGATCGCCGCCCCGAGCAGCACCGTGAACGCGCCGCCCAGCAGGCCGGCGCGGCGAATGACCGGTCCGCCGCCGACCCCGCGCACGATCCGGGCCGACACCGCTCGCCCGACCTCCTGCTCGAGCGGCAGGAACACTCCGGGTGCGAGCACGAACACGAACACCCACAGCGCGTTGAGCGCCGCGTAGTCCTGCTTGCTCAACCCGCGGAACGCGAGGATCTGGAAGCCGTAGGTGGTGACGCCGGAGATCGCGAGACCGGCACCGACTGCGAACGTTCCCTCGGGCACCATGCGACGCGCGCGGTCGACGGCCGACGCGCGCCCGTCGAGGGCCTGCGGGCCACCAATGCTCGGCGATGCACCGGGCGCAGGCACGTGCTGGCCGGAGGGGACTTCGGGCGTCGACACCGTTTCCTCTCGTGCGCTCCCGTCGGCCCCACACAGTAGGCGGCCCACACCTCCCCCATCGGACACGGGCGGGTCTGCGTCCTTGACACGACAAGCCGGCCCGTTGCCTCTAGGGTCCGACTGTTCTCGTGCGACGAGGGGAGCCAACGCATGGAGAGGGCACAACGACGCCCGTTCGGGTCTGCAGCACACGTCGGACCGCCACCGCGCCGCGACCGGCGCAAGGCCGTCGTCGCGGGGCTGGCCGTGATCGCCGTGGTGGCGCTGGCCGCCTGCGGCTCCGGCACCAGCACGACCAAGAGCACGAGCCCGTCGTCGGCGCCGCCGAGCACGGGCGGGGCCAATCCCAATGTTGTGAAGACGCTGGGCGTCGGTGTGACGGCCAGCGCGATCAATCTCGGCGTGGCGCTGGTGAACTTCGACCCGATCAAGCAGTTCACCGACACGATCCGCACCGAAGCCGAGCAGAAGCAGATCTACGGCATCTACATCGACGACATCAACTCGCACGGCGGCGTCAACGGGCGCAAGATCGTGCCCGACTACAAGTTCTACGCGCCGCTCGGCACCGCGCAGATCGTTCCGCTCTGCACGACGTTCGCGCAGGACGACAAGGATTTCGCGGTCGTCGGGACGTTCATCGACTTCTCGGGTGACGCGCAGACGTGCATCACGAAGCAGCAACAGCGCATCCTCATGACGTTCAACCTCACGCAGGCGATGATCAGCCAGGCGCCGCCCGGCCTCGAGATCACCGCGGGCCTCATCCCCGAACGGTCGGCGTCGATCCTGCTCGAGCTCGCACAGAAGCAGGGCACGCTGAAGGGCAAGAAGGTCGCGATCCTCGGTGACACGACCGAGTCGACCATCGTGAACAACACGATCAAGCCCGCGCTCGCCAAGCTCGGGGTCGCGCGGGGAGACGACGCCATCCTCGACGTCGGCACCACGGGTGACACGACCAACGCGCAAACCCAGCTCCAGAGCTTCATGGAGAAGTGGAAGACCGAAGGAGTCAACGCGCTGTTCGTGTCGGGCGATCTCGCCTCCACGAAGCAGTTCATCCAGAAGGTCAAGCAGGAGTTCCCCGACATGTTGCTGTTGGGCGACAACACCGACGTGCTCGACCAGGCCAAGCAGGAGCAGCAGGCGAAGATCTCGCCGAACCCGTACGCGGGCTTCATCACCGCGGGCGGCCTCTCGCCGAAGGAGTACGACGCGAGCGCGAACTGGAAGTACTGCGCCGACATCTACAAGAAGGCCACGGGCCGGGTGCCCGAGAACGCCGAGCAGATCATCAAGACCCCCGACGGCAAGATCGACGACACCTACGGCACGATCAACGACGCGTGCCAGACGCTCACGATGTTCCATGACATCGCCGAGAAGGTCGG
>CAZLEC010000073.1:0-4492 GCA_964558245.1 uncultured Burkholderiales bacterium
TGCGCGGTTCGGGCCCGAGCCGCTGCCCGAACGGCACGACCTTGTTCGTCATCGGTGGGCGCGTCGTCGGCGGGTCGGGCGCCGCGTTGCACGTATTCCGAGTCGGCATGAGCGTGAGCGCACGCGTGTGCGTGAGCGAACGGCTGCCGGCGACGATCGAACCGGGCTCGTCGTACAAGTTCGCCGCGAGCGCGCCGCGCAACGTCACGAGGAACACGCGGCCACCCGAGACCACCACGACCGGGGCGCCGACCACCACGACGACGGCCCCGAACGGCAACAACGTTCCGCCCGCGGTCACGTTGACCGCCGGCTTGGCCGACTGCCCCGCGAACTACCAAACCGCGATGATCACACTCGTCAACACCGATCGCCGGCAGACCGGCAACCTGCCGCCGCTCTCCGAGAACGCCAACCTCGACTGGGCCGCGCGCAAGCACTCCGTCGTGATGGCGACGACCTCGATCATGTCGCACAACGGTTGGGACACCGAGATCCACGACTCGAACTACGTGGTGGGCTCACCCGGTTGGACCGGACAGAACATCGCGTACATGACCGGCCGGTACGCGCCCGACACCATCGAGTCGAACTTCTTCAACGAAGTGCCACCCGACGACGGCCACCGCCTCAACATCCTGAGCGCGAACTTCCACAACATCGGAATCGGCTGCATCATCAACAAGTCGACCGGCGCGTACTGGTGGTCGCAAGACTTCGGGAGCTGACACACGCGCCGATCGGCGAACCGCGCGTCAGCTCACCTCGAGCACGGGTTCGGTCGGCGGCGGGTACGCGCTCACGAACGGAAGGACCGCGTCGACCTCACCGCGCCACGCCAGCGCGCGCATCTGCCCGACGCTGCGGCGACCGCCGAGCGTCCGGAACAGCTCGTAGCGATCAGCGGTCACGGACGCGATCACCGGGCTCGACCCGACCGTCCAGTGATCGCGGCCGTCGCCAACGTCGACTGCACCGACCGCGGCGCCTTCCAGTGACTTCTCGAACGTGACGAGATACGAATCGAGCGCCACCGCCAGCGTCTCGTCGTCGTCCGGACGAGCGAGCCCGAGCGCATGCCGCAAATCGCCGACGTGCTGGAGGAGGTCTCCGACGAAGTGACTCCCGAGGTCGTATCCGAACAGGCGTAGACCGTCTTCGAACTGGGGCGCCTCGCGGTCCCACTCGTCGGCGAGCTCGTCGAGGCTGCGCCGTCCGCGCGACCTGACCTGGGCGTCGGTCCAACTGTCAGGATCGCCGCCGAACTCCTGCGCGTTGAGGTCGGCCGCGATGCCGACGAGATGCGACACGACATCGTGCACCGACCAGGCGGGTGTCTCGGGAACCGTGGTGGCGAGCTGCTCGGCATTGCATGACCGCAAGAGCGTTATGAGCGATCGACGCGTGCGCTCGTAGATCTCGCCGCAGTCGACATCGCGATCAGGGATCATGCGCTCTGTTCTCCCACAATTCGCGGCCCGGGGCGAACGGTGTCGACCCGCCGGCTGCCACTCGCGGCATTATGGACGCATGTCTCAGGATCGCGAGTTCATTGCAGTGATGCCCGGCGCGGAGCCGTTCTCGGCTCCGGGTGGTCCCAACGGCGTGTTGGTCGTGCACGGCTTCACCGGCAGCCCGCAATCGATGCGCGGGCTCGCCGAAGCGTTCGCGGCGGCCGGCTTCACCGTCGAGCTGCCGCGGCTGCCCGGTCACGGCACGTCGGTCGACGACATGGCGACCACCACCTTCGCCGACTGGTCGGGCGCCGCCGAACGCGCCTACGAGGATCTCGCCGGCCGCTGCGAGCGCGTCGTGGTGGCCGGACTCTCGATGGGTGGCACGCTCGCGACCTGGCTCACCATTCGCCATCCCGAGATCGCCGGACTCGTGGTGATCAACGGTGCGGTCGCGCCGCTCGACCCCAACATTCGCGAGGGCCTCGAGCAACTCGTCGCGCAGGGTGTGGCTCGCATCCCCGGGCCCGGCAACGACATCGCCGACCCGAGCCAGACCGAGCTCGCCTACACCGAGACCCCCACCGCGCAGCTGCTCTCGCTGCTCGACGCGGTCGACGCCATGCAATCGGAAGTCGCGCGGATCCAGTGCCCGGTGCTCGTGATCAGCAGCGACCAAGACCACGTCGTGCCGCCGATCTCGAGCGATCAGTTCGCCGAGCGCGTCGGCGGCCCGGTCGAACGGGTGCGGCTCACGAAGAGCTTCCACGTGGCGACGCTCGACTACGAACGCGCCGACATCGAGGCCCGAGCCGTCGCGTTCGCGCAGCGCGTCACCGGCGCCGACGCGTAGGAGATCTCCGGTTCCCGATTGACTTCGAAAGCGTTAGCTATAACTTACCGTTCGTGGCCACTTACCAAGCGGGCGCCGTGCTCGAGGCGCTCGGCGACCCGACCCGCCGGACCATCTTCGAGATGCTCGGCGAAGGCCCGCAAGCCGTCGGCCGGCTCGCGGAACGGCTGCCGGTGAGCCGGCCCGCCGTCTCGCAGCACCTCAAAGTGCTGAAAGCGGCGGGCGTGGTGGTCGACCGGGCTCGGGGCACACAGCGGATCTACGAGCTCGACCGGCACGGACTCGCGACGCTGCGCGCCTATCTCGACGACATCTGGACCAACGCGCTCGACGCGTTCAAACAGGCGGCCGAAGCAGCCGCCGAGGAGGATTCATGACCTCGCCGACCGAGACCAGCGAGACCACCGTCCGCAAGCAGATCACGGTGAACGCACCGATCGCGAAGGCCTTCGAGGTGTTCACGACCCGCTTCGACTCGTGGTGGCCGCGCTCGCACCACATCGCGTCCGTCGACATGGCCGAGGCGATCCTCGAGCAACGCGCGGGCGGCCGCTGGTACGAGCGCGGCGTCGACGGCAGCGAGTGCGAGTGGGGCAAGGTCTTGGAGTTCGACCCGCCGAGCCATCTCGCGTTGTCGTGGCACATCAACGCCGACTTCAAGCACGACCCCGGCCCGGCGAGCCGCATCGACGTGTGGTTCACCGAAGAGCGCGCCGGCGTCACGCGGGTGGAGCTCGCCCACTCGGAGCTCGACCGGCACGGTGAGAACTGGCGCAAGCTCCGCGACGGAGTCGACAGCGGCGGCGGCTGGGAAGCGCTGCTCGCGCGGTACGGCGAAGTGCTCGCCGGCTGATCGCGAGCTCTACGCGTAGCGCGCGGCGGGCGTGCCGGGTGGGTTGTGAACACCCGGCCGCGCGTCCGGGTTCGGCACGCACACCTCGCACTCGAGGCCGTCGGGATCGCGGAAGAACACGCTCAGGATCGGTCCGAAGTCGGTGACGAACTCGTCGGCCGCGCCCCGAGCGATCAACCGGCGGCGGATCTCCTCGAAGGCCTCGAGCGATTCGGCTTGCAGCGCCAGATGATCGAGCCGGCCCCGGCCGAAGATCGGAGTCTGGCGCTCGGCCTCGGTGTTGCCGGCGATCTCGAAGACGTTCAACTCCGCAGTCGGCCCGACGTGGATCACGGTCATCCGGACTTCGGGGTGCTCGTCGACCTCGGGACCGTCGCGCAGCACTTGCGCCTCGAACACTTCGGTGTAGAACGCCTGCAGCCGCTCGGTGTCGTTGGTGAGCACCGCGACGTGATTGAAGCCATTGAGCAACACCGGGATCGACCTCCTGCGCGAGCCCCGACGGGTCACTGCGGAGAATAGGTCGAGAAGTCGGCCCAATCAGCGGGCCACGTCACCGAGCACGGAGGTGGGGCCGAACGCATCGGCGACGTAGCCCATGCCAATTCAACCGGAATCGGCGCGAAGTCATTCCGGCGCGAGCGTCTCCAGCACCTCGTCGACACCGGGCGTCGCGGCCATCTCGGCGGCGATCTCCCGGGCCCGCACGCGATACGAGCGCGCTCGCAACGCGTCGGCGATCGCGTCGGCAATGCGCGGTGCATCGACCTCGGTGACGACTCGCCGGGCTCCGTCGGCGCTCGCCGGCTCGGCCTCGACCGTGACGCCCGCGCCACCGCTCGCGACGCGGCGGCCGTTCTCGAACTGATCGGCGAAGACCGGGACGATGACCATCGGCAGACCGGCGGCCAGCGCGCCGAAGACCGTCCCCGACCCTCCGTGACACACCACCAGGTCGGCCTCGGCGAACACGCGCGCTTGGTCGACCCACGGCTCGACGTGCACGTGGCCGGGGACCGCGCCGAGACCCGTTGGGTCGAACCGGCGACCAACAGTGAGCAACACGCGCGCGTCCAGATGTTGCACCGCGTCCAGCGCGGTTCGGTAGACGCCGGCCGCGAGCGACATGTGACCCATCACCGTGCCGAAGGTCAGGTACACGAGCGGCGCGTCGGAGCCGTCCCACCAGTCGGGCAACGGCGCGGCGGTTCCGGCCGCGGGTTCGCGGAAGCGCACCGTCGTCGGGAACGGCGACGGGTCGAGCAGCTCGGGGAACCGGGTGAGATACGGCGACGCGCGCAGTTCCTCGACGAGACCGGCGCGGTGCTCCTC
>CAZLEC010000073.1:4502-11964 GCA_964558245.1 uncultured Burkholderiales bacterium
CTCGAGCGCGGGCGCGGCCACCGCGATCGACCCCGCCTCGGCCTCGGCGAGCGAGATCGCCACCTGCGCGGTCGGAATCGACCGCGCGAACGCGACCACGGCCGACGCGTACTCGCACGGCTCCCGCAGCACGAAGTCGGGTTGCCAGTCGGCGCAGACCTGCTCCATGTGCGGGAGCATCGCGCCAGTCGCGAGCCGGCCGAAGAGCTCACGATTGCCGAGCACCGACGCCTCCAGCGGCGGAGCGAGCGGCAGACGTTCGCGGATCGGCGCGATCACCGCCTCCGGCGGCTCGCCGCCCGCGCGAAACGGGAAGCCCGCGAGCTCGACCATCTCCTGCAGCGCGGGCGGACCCACCACCACCACGTCGTCGCCCCGGCGCCGCGCCGCCGCGAGGAACGGCAACAACGGATTCAGGTGACCGGAGCCACCGAGCGAGCACGCGACGAGCATCCGCACGACGCCAGAGCCTACGAACCGATCACGCGCGGGCGCGATCGAGTTTCACGGGCAACCAGTAGTGGTCGCCGGACCGGTGACCGCGTAGACGGTTGCCCCTTCAGCCGATTGCAGCACGACGCGCACGTTCGGGTCGGTTCTCGTCCACTGCGACTCCGGCGGCTCGTCGGGCGGTTCGCCGCCGGGCAACCCGATGTGCCAACGCGCGAGGTCGACACCGATACCGATCTGGGTGCCACCCACGGGCACCACGACGTACTGCACGCGCGCCCGCCGCACATCGCGCCGCCACGCATCGCAAGTAGGTACGGGATGCCAGTCGCCGTTCGGGCCGTGCTCACCGATCATCTGCACGTGGTTCTGCAGGTGCGCGCCGTACAACGGATACGAGAACGTGAAGCCGGAGTAGCCGACGCGCGCACCCGGGAGCGAGCTCGCCCAACGCGCGAGGTCGAGGCCGGCAAAGCGGTCGCGCTGATACGTGTGTTGGACCGGCCAGCCGATCGCCACGATCGCCACGACCGCGGCGCACACCACCACCCGACGCAGTGCGGTCGGGCGGCCGGCGATCGACGCGCCGCGCCATGTGACCGCGACCATCACCAGCGCCGCGACGAACGCGACCGTCAACGCGACCTTCGCGTGGTTGACCGACCAGCTCGCGCGGCCTTGGGAGGAGATCTGGGTCGCACCCAACGCGATGCCGAGCGCCGCGGTCGCGAGCCACGAACCGTGCCGCCATCGACGCGCCACGAGGGGCACGATGGCCAGCCCGATGGCGACCGCGGGCAGGAGATAACGAAGGTCGTACGAGAAGAACCCGGCAGTGAGCGCCGCGGTGCCCGGGCTCGCGATGAAGTGCGCGGCCCAGATCGTTCCCGGTGTGACGACGAACGCCGCGATTGCGACCGCCCCCACCAGCGGCGCGACGAGCTCTCGCCCGCGCAGGCTCGCGACACCGATGCCCAGCGCGATCGCGACGATGGCCATGATGATCGGCCACGCCGATCCGAAGCTCGCGCGCAGCCCGGGCACGAGCGCTTCCCGCCAGAGGCGGCCGTTGCCGAGGTTGCGCAGCAGGCTCGAGGTGTAGGGGTCGATCGACGGCGTCGGCGGGCGCGGCAAGTGGAACGAACCGATGCCGATGGTCACCCCGGGGATCGGGCTCCCGACCCGGAACAGGTTGCGCAGGTACCAATAGCTCCCGGTCGCCGCCGCCGCGCCCGACCAGGCGATCATCGTCGACATCCTCGATCGCTTGGGAGTGAGCACCGCGAGGCACACCGCGAGCGCGAGCACCGGTCCCACGAACGTGACCTTGCTGCCGATCGCGAGCCCGGCCGCAAGACCGCCGAAGATCGCGGCCGCGCGCTCGGCGTCGTCGCGCGCGCCGGAGTGCACGACGAACGCGAGACTCGCGAGCAGGCCGACGATCCCCAACATGTCGTCCTTGGCGGTGCCCGCCTCCACGACGACGACGATGGGGATCGTGAGCGCGACGGCGACACCCGCGAGGCTCGCCGACCCGACTCCGCCGCGCTCGCCGATGCACCATCCCGCCAGGAGCGCCACGAGCACCAGTGCGAGGTTCGCGAAGACCGACAGCACATCGGAGCCCATCGCGAGGAGCGCCACCGCGTGGAGCATCGACGCGTTCGCCGGGTAGTAGGTGATCAGCGCGTCGCCGTTGAGGTACTGCAAACGGCTGGTCCAGCCGCTCTGCACGAACGCAGCCGCGAACGGCATGTGGTACCAGAGGCTGTCGCCGTTGCCGCCGCCGCCCGCGTTGCCCACGCCGAACGAGACGGTGCGCGCGACCAACGTCGACCACTCGGCGCACACGAGCGCGGTCGACGCCGACGCCACGATCACGTCGCTCACCGGCCGGCGCGCGGTCACTCCGGTCGGCTGGGTGGCGGTCGTGGTGCGGTGGCACCACCACACCGAGCCGAACCCGAGCCCGAGCACGGCCGTGATCAGCGCGCCGCGCCGGAACTGCCCGACCGTCCCCAGCAGCTCGCCGATCACGACGACGCCGGAGATCGCCCCGATCAGATCCGCGAGCAGTCCGAGCGCGGGAGTCCAGCCCGGTGCCATGCGCCGGCGCCACGCCCTCGCGCCCGCGAAGGCCGGCCCGCAGATCAACAGCAGGCGCCCGACGCCGAAGAGGTAGCCCGTCGCCGTCAGGGTCGGACCTCCCGTCGGTCACCCGGCTGCGTCGCCAGTATGCCGAAGGCCGGCCACCTCCTCGGGGAGCACAAACCCCTTGATTCTAGAGTACTAGCATTCTAGTATCGACCGGTGGCGCCCGGTGAAGAGGTCAAGCAGTTCAACGTGTACCTGCCGGTCGAGCTGATCCGCGCGGTGAAGCACCACGCGGTCGACACCGAGCAATCGCTCTCGGCGATCGTCGCAACCGCGCTCAACGAGTTCCTCGCGCGTCAGACGCGCACCAAGAAGGAGAGAGCCCATGGCCACTAACGGCATCGTCGGCTACTACGTGGACACGCGTAACTACGGCGCGACGGCGGCGTTCTGGGCTTCGCTCGGCTTCCGGAGCACGTTCGAAACCGATCACGGATCCGGTCAGTGGGAACACCCCGACGGCGGTCCGTACGTGTTCATCAACGAGCAACAAGACGCCCCGCTCGAGACGCATCCCGTGCTGGCCGTGAACGACTCGGAAGCGTTCGCTCCCGATCGCGCGCCCGACTACGCGATGCCGTTCACCCCGCAACACTGGGGGCTCACCCAAGCGCTCATCCGCGACCCCGACGGGCGATGCGTGAGCCTGCAGGCGCCGCTACCGGCCGGCGTCACTGCTCCGGACGCGGACGCGCATCATCGCGAGAAATACTCCTGAACCACGCGAACTCCGACCAACCCACCGCGGCGAGCAGCACGACCGCACCGGCCACCACGCACCCGTCGCCGACCGGCACGTACCAGTACGCCGGATGGGCCACGTGCAACCACGCGTGCGAGAACAGCGCGAAGTGGCCCCACAGCGCGAGCAGGATGATCAGCGTGGCCGGGACCGCGACCGGGTTCCGTTCGACGCGCGTCGGTGTCGACGGCGCGACCGCGAGCAATGGCAGCCCGACGACCAACGGGAGCGTGTATCGCCCCTGCCAGCTCCCCAGACCGCTCCGGTTGTAGGTCGCGACTTCGGCCGCGAACGGGATCAACACCGCGAGCACGCTGCCGGCAAGGAGCGTGAGCATCGCTCGCCGGCTGCCGGCCCACGCGATGGCGACGACGAGCGCGAACGCGAGCGCCCAGCACACCTCCGTGACGAGCGGAGTGCGCACGGTCAGGTATCCCAGGTAGCCGATCGTCTGCTGGAGGAGCCGGCCGACGTGCCCGGCGGAAGCGCGCAGCGACTTCGCGAAGCCCGTGCCCGACGCGGGCGGCTCGTAGAAGACGACGTAGCTGTGGAACACCACGCTCCACACGGCCACCGCGAGCGTGGCCGCGGCGCTGCACGCGAAGACGATCTTCTCGGAACGGGAGCGGAAGACCTCGTTGCCTCGCGACGGGTCGACCGACATCAACGAGAGCACAACGGCGAGCACGATGAAGAGCCAGCCGGTCTCCCGACAGGTCGCGAGCACCACGGCGCTCGCGCCGCCGAAGGTCGCGAGCTGGCGGGGCGAACGCGTGCTCGTGCCGTGCACCATCGCGAGCACCACGGCCCACAGGCATGTGGCCGACGCGATCTCCAGCCCACTCGGGTTCACCGAACCGGCGAGGTTCAACGCGAGCGGCGTGAGCCCGGCGAACAATCCCGCCGCGAGCACCAGCGGCCGGCGGCGCATCGACATGAACACGAACGCCGCCGACGCGAGGAACGCGGAACAGAGCACCGCGCTCGCCAACCGCATCAGCAGCCAGCCCGTGCGGTTCGGGGCGAACAACGACGGCCACCCGACGAGCACGTAATACAAAGGGAATCGCCGACCTTCGCTCGTCGCGACGATCTCGGAGGCGGGCCGGTCGGAACCGACCGCCTCGCACAACGAGTCCTGGGTGAGGCGACGATCACACGGGTAGCGCAGCGACTCGTTGTAGAGCGTCACCGGGATGCTCTGGATCGACCCGGTGCCGTGCGTGTACGAGCCGATGTGCGGGAACACCTCGCCCCGCACCGCCGACGCGGCGCGGAACACGTGGTCGACCTCGTCGGGGAACTCGTTGATCGGAGTCACCAGCGCCCAGCCCACGGCGATCAGCAGGAAGCCGGCGAACCACGGGAGCCAATGAGACTTCGCGTCGTGCAAGAGCACGTCCTGTCAGCGCGAGGGAGCAGTTGCCGATCCCGAGTCTGACCCACACTCCCCGACCGGAACCGGATCTCCCGACTGGTCACGCGGCACCGGTAATTTGCGCCGGTGGTCCCCGACGCGGCGTCGACATTCTCCACGCCGCGCCTGCGGGCGGAGCAACTGCGCAGCGACCACGCCGAGTACCTCGCCCAGCTGCACACCGACGCCGCCGTGATGGCGCTGATCGGCGGCGTCCGCGACTCCGACACGTCGGCGGAATGGCTCCGGCGCAACCTCGAGTGCTGGGAAGAGAACGGCTTCGGCCAGTGGATGCTGCGCGACACGACCGGCCAACTCGTCGGGCGGGGCGGCTTGCGTTGGATCGACCCCTCCGTGGGAGAGCGGATCGTCGAGCTCGGATACGTCTTTCAGCGCTCGGCCTGGCGCGCCGGGCTCGCCACGGAGGCATCGAACGCGATCATCGCCGTCGCGCGCGACCACTACCGCCTGACGCAGTTGGGCGCCATCACGCTCGTGAGCAACGACGCGTCGAGCCGGGTGCTCACGAAGTGCGGCTTTCGATTCGAGCGGATGGTGGAGCACCCGATCGGACCGCACCGATTCTTTCGCCTGACCCTCTGACCGGATCGCGATCGCCGGGCGACCCGCGCGCGGTTCAGCGGGAGCGGGCGACACGATCGAGGCTCGCGTCGAGCGCGCGCCGGGCGTCGTCGATCGGCGCATCGAGCTGGACGATCGCGATCGCGAATTGCTCGGCCGCCTCGGCGAGCTTGCGCTCCCGTTCGCGGGCGCCGAGCGGCGGACGTTGCGGCGCGATCGACGTTCCCCGCCGCCCGTCGCTGACGATCACTCCCTCACGCACCAAGGCGTCGTAGGCCTTGCTCACCGTGCCCTTCGCGATGCCGAGGTCGGCCGCGAGCTGCCGGATGGTCGGCAACGGTGCGCGCTCGGGGAGCGCACCCGAGCCCGCCATCGTCGCGAGCTGACTCCGGAGCTGCTCGTAGACGGGCACCGCCGACTCCGGGTCGACCCGCAGGATCATCGCTTGGCGGGCCACGCGACGCGGCGGGCCGCGAACGCCATCACCCAGGCGCAGCCCGCCGCGAGCGTCGCACCCAACACCGACACGCCGCGGGCGAGCGAGTTACCCGTGACGACCCAGACCTCCGTGGCGGCGAGCGAGGCGAGCATCCACGCGAGCGCGCCGCCCGCAGCATCGAACGACGCAAACGCCCGGGCGCGCAACACGTCGTCGGCGCGCGCCAGGGGCTCGGGCAGCGCCGGGCGCGAGCGCCATACCACCCGATGTTGCATGAGCGTCACGATCACGAGCACTCCGGCGGCCGACGCCCCGACCGCGACGCGCGCCGCGTCGACGCCACCCGCCACGGTGCTCACACCGGTAACGACCGCGGCGAGCGCGGCCCCGCCGAGCATCATCCGGTGCAGAGACCTCGAGCGGTACGCGCCCACCAACCTCGGCGCGACGGACGCGACACGAACACCGCGGCCGGCGCGCCGCAGCTGATGCGTCTCACCCAGAATGGCGCCGCCGAGATACCCGGCGACCGTCGCCAGGAACAGACCCACGAGGCTGACCCGGAACTCGGCCACACCGGAGAGCGATCGCACGACGAACGTCGCGATCACGCCGACGCACACCGCGATGCTCGACGTCGTGCGGAAACGACGGGCGCGCGACAACGAGCGACCGATCAACAAACGGACCGCCGGGGTGTCGTCGAGGTGGCCGCTCACCATGACGGCTCGTACGTCGTTGACCGCGACCGGCGCGTAGGCGCGGCGCAAGAGGTACGCCGCACCAACGAACGGGATCAGCGCGAGCACCAACACCACAATCACGACGACTCCCTTGACTGTCCCACGATCATGGGACAATACTGGCGACGTGTCAACCGTCGCGACAAACGACCCGCCCCCGCCCGTCGACGCCGTCGACGAGTCGGAGCGCGACCTCGTCGACGCGCTCGTGCCGAGGCAGCGCTCGAGAACATGGGGTGCGGCGATCGCCGTTGCCGCACTCGGGTTCCTCGCCGTCGTCGCGTTCGCAACGACGTCGGGAACCGTCGTGCCGCGACTGTCGGCCACGCCCCAGAGCTGGTCGGCCGCCCGAGGAGTCGAGCCGACGTTCACGTTCACCCTGCACAACGACGGGTTCCGTCCCGCGACGATCACCGCCGTCGCACTCGGCGCGTCGGGTCTCGATCACGGCCGGCTCGACGTCCACTTCCCGGTGCGGCTCGCGCCGCATCACGACGTGAGCATCACCGCGACGTTCACGGGCCTGCGCTGCGATCGCATCGACCCGCGCCAGTACGCGTCGGGGATCCGTGTCACCGCCCGCGGCGATCTTCCGTTTGCCACCACGGTCACGGCCCGGCTCCTCAACCACTTCACCAAGCCTTTCGTGGGCATGCGCACCTACTCGGGATCCGATCCGCTCCAGATCGGCTGGCCCGCGGGCATCACGCAAGACGCCTGCGCGCACCCGTAGCCGATGGGCCGGCCGGTCGACACGTCATCGATGGTGGTCGGTGACATCCGGCTGACGATGATCGCCGACGGGTACCACCGCTGCGATCCGACGCGTACGTTCGTCGGCAGCACCGAAGCCGACTGGGACGCGCACCGTCATCTGCTCGACGCTCGCGGACGCGTCGTGATGACGATGGGCGCGCTGCTCGCGGAGCTCCCCG